>JBKPJS010000104.1:0-12031 GCA_046730815.1 Acidobacteriota bacterium | reverse complement strand
TCGAGGCGCGCGCGATGCCGGAAAGAAAGTTGCCGTAATTGCAGACGAGACCAGGCCTTTCCTGCAAGGTCTCAGGCTCACAGCCTGGGAGTTGGCGAAGGACGATATTCCGGTAACCGTGATCACAGACAACATGGCTGGTCACGTGATGAAGAGTGGCAAGGTTGATGCGGTTGTGGTTGGCGCGGATCGCATCGCTGCTAATGGCGATACGGCGAATAAGATCGGCACTTACATGGTAGCGGTGCTGGCACGAGAGCACAGTGTTCCGTTTTATGTAGCGGCCCCGTTAACAACACTCGATCTGTCGCTTGCGTCAGGTGAGGAGATTCCGATTGAAGAACGCGACTCGATGGAGATAACTCATATTCGCGAACATCAACTCGGGCCGGAAGGTGTTCAGGTTCACAACCCGGCATTTGACGTGACGCCAAATCAGCTCATCACCGCGATCATTGCGGACAAGGGTGTAGCGAGGCCACCGTTTGTCGAGAGTCTGAAGAAGCTTTTTGAGCCGCAGATGAACGCGGATAGCGCAGATCAGACAGGATGATCTGCATCAATCTGCGTTTACCTGCGGCTGAATCTGCTCTGTTTCCACCAGTCGATCGTGCGTTGTAGTCCCTCTCTGAGATCGACTTTCGATTCGTACGCAAGGAGTTCTCGCGCCATCGTGATATCTGCCAGGCTATGCCGCACATCGCCCACACGCGGTTCACGATATTCCGCCGTGACGTCCTGCTTCCCGGTCAACTCCTTCAACTCCGCTAAAAGCTGGTTCAACGTCACTAGCTGACCATTGGCGACGTTGATGATCTTCCCCGATGCTCCACTTGACGTGGCGGCATTGAGATTCGCGGCGACGACGTTGTCGATGTAGGTAAAATCGCGCGACTGCTCGCCATCGCCGTAGATTACCGGGCGCTCGCCGGATAACAATGAGCTGATAAAACGAGAGACAACGCCTGAATATTGTGAACCCGGGTCCTGCCTTGGTCCGAAAACATTGAAATAGCGCAGCGAAACAGTTTCCAACCCATAGACGCGCGTGAACACCCGGCAGTAATACTCACCAACCAGTTTCGCGACTGCGTACGGCGACAAAGGATCGGGCCGCATCTCTTCAGACTTGGGAAGCGTAGGTTGATCGCCATAGGCCGAGCTCGAAGCGGCATAAACTACGCGTCGCACTCCTTTGTCCCGAGCTGACAGAAGCAAAGAAAAGGTGCCGTCAACTGATGCGATGTGCGACTGCCGCGGAGCTTCAACTGAACGCGGCACCGAAGGAATCGCGGCTTCATGAAAAACCAATTCGACGCCTTCGAGCACCTTTGCTAGCAGATTCTCATCCGCCACACTGCCTTCAATGAAATCGATATCGCCACCAATCTCATCGAGGTTCTCGCGATGCCCGGTTGACAAGTTGTCAAGCACGCGAACACGCGCGCCACTCGCGCTGAGTGCGGAAGCAATGTGTGATCCGATAAAGCCCGCGCCGCCCGTAACCAAAGCTATCCCTGTCAATGGCATTTGTTTCTACCTACCCACACCCACATACTCGAAACCCAACTCCCGCATATCTTCCGGCTCGTAGATATTTCTCAGATCGGCGACTTTAGGCGTATTCATCAAGTCGCGTATTCGGGTCAGATCGAGTGCGCGAAACTGGTTCCACTCCGTAACAAAAACCAGCGCATCTGCGTCCTTAACGGCGGCATATTCGTCGTCGGCATAAACGACATCGGGCAGCAGCTTCATAGCCTCCGTCTTCGCCGCCGGATCATACGCGCGCACCTTCGCGCCATCTTCGAGCAGACTGCGAATAAGCCCAACCGCGGGAGCTTCGCGCATGTCGTCCGTTTCGGGTTTGAAAGCGAGACCCAGAACCGCAATGGTCTTTCCATTGAGTGGACCAACAAGCTTCCTGATCTTCGTCACCATTTCGCGAGCTTGCCGGTGATTCACTTCGATAACGGCGTCTACGATCAATGACGAAGAATCATAATGTCGAGCTACCGAAGAGAGTGCTCTGGTGTCCTTTGGAAAACAAGACCCACCGAAGCCCGGGCCGGGATGAAGAAACTTACTCCCGATTCGCTTGTCCATGCCGATAGCGCGCGCGACGTCGTGCACGTCGCAACCAATCTTCTCGCACAGGTTCGCGATTTCGTTGATGAAGGAAACTTTGGTCGCCAGAAAAGCATTGGCCGCATACTTGGTCAACTCGGCGGCTTCGAGCGATGTAATCACAAACGGCGCTTCGATTAGATAAAGTGGACGATAGAGATCCTTCATGATGGCGACGGCTTCCTCATCGCGACTGCCGATGACTACGCGATCGGGACGCATGAAGTCGTTAATCGCCGCGCCTTCTCGGAGAAATTCAGGGTTGGAAACTACGCCGAAGTTCGCGCGCGTTTTCTTTCGCTCATTGATGAGCTGGCGAATATGTTCCCCGGTTCCGATCGGCACTGTCGATTTAGTGACGACGACCTTGTAGCCATTCATGTAGTCGGCAATTGATGTCGCTGCCGCTTCCACGAAGCTCAGATCCGGAGATCCATCATCTTTTGGAGGAGTGCCAACGGCAAGAAAGATGACGAGTGCTTGCTCTACTGCTTGTTTTACGTCTGTGGTGAATCTGAGGCGTCCGGCATGAGTATTTTTGGCGACGAGGTGCTCGAGACCGGGTTCGTAAATCGGTATTACTCCCCTGCGCAGCCGCTCGATCTTATCTTCATCGACGTCGACGCAGGTAACGTCGACACCAAACTCGGCAAAACATGCACCGGTCACAAGTCCCACATAACCAGTACCAATTACAGCAATATGCATTAGCTACTTCCTAAGAGGGTTCTGACAATCAAAACCTTGCGGGCCACGCGCCGTGAATTTCGCGTGACCCGCAAGGTCGATTTGGCTGACCGTAGCGCTGGTGACCCAGTGCCACAGTGTTTTTACTCAAGCCGAGGAGACTTGCGAACTTACTTGGTCGGGCTGATTACGGTAACGCTGCCGCCAAAGTTAAGGTCGTTGTTGTGGAACGCGGCGTAAAGAACACCCGCCACAGCGCCACCGATGGCCAGCAGCAACACAGCCAATGCGCCACCGCTCAAACCATCATCGTCATCATCGGTCTGGGGATTTGGTACTCCAGCAGTTGCACTCTCGCCGGCAGCAACTTGCTTAACGCTTCCACCCGCTTTGAATTGCGCAATGCCTGACAGGGTCGCAACTGTCGTGCGTCCACGTAAAGCGCTGACATTGAAGGTGGTGGGCTGGCTTCCGTCAACAACAACCGTACCGTCTTTGGTAGTCAAGTTAACCGTGGTTCCTGTTAACGTCGCTACCTGAGCACTACCGGTCTCGAGCATTGCTGTGATGCTGGTCTCCGCAAAACTGAGGCGAAGACTGCTGTTGGGAGCGAGTTCAACTCGACCAACTTTACTGATGCTCACTGAAGCGCTGCTTTGAGCCGCGGTGCTGATCGTTGAATCGGAGAACACCGTGCCACCGGAAATCACTTTTTGGCCGTTCACTGTAACTTGCCCGGAAACCGACAGCTCGCCTGACGCCTTCGCGCTCGGCGCAGCCAACACCACCATTGAGTAAACACTCAAAACGGCAACCGCCACAGCAGTCGCGAGGGACTTGCGGCTCCAAGTTTGACTAATCATTAACTTTCCTCCCGTATAGTGAAACACAAAGGTCTTAATTGCGTACCGCGACGGCCGAACAGTCGTGGGAAAACAAATAGGGTTGTTAGCAACCCGTCAAAGCCCGTAATGCTTGGGAATTTTGGCCGATAAGCCACTAACACTTGGGATTTATTACACTAATACAAGCCCTCTGTCAACAATCATTTGCGCTGACTTTGCCACAAAACTGTTTCGTGGGGCTGACCGGGGCAGCGGCGGCTCGGTTTTCCACAGGGCCATTGTCTAGCGGCGACGGACGGCGGACGATTTTTCGGTCAGCTCGGCTTGTTCGTAAGGATCCAGCCGGGCAAAAAGGTAAAAGGTCTCGCCAGCGCGGACCACACCGAGAAACCGGAAGGTATTTCTTAGCACTTCACCTGCTCTCAATCGTGCGGCTTGCGGTGGTTGCGAGCCGAAGAGTATTCCCATTTCGTCACCGGAAACTGCTTCCAGCTCGGGCAAATAGTCGTTATGAGTCTCGCGGGCCAGGCGTATCGCCATCTGCCGCAGGGCCTTTATGCGGTTGGAATTGTGACGATAATAAGCCGCACTGACTTCGCGCCGGCTGGCTCTGTCGTCGACCACCTCCTGCTCGTTTCGCAAGTATCCGAGATAGGCGCGGACCACTGGGCCAAATTCATCGTCAGAGTATGAAGGGATTTGAGTAGCTTTGACGGACGTGACCACACAGAAAGCGACTAATAGAAGAGTCAGAAAAGCGATTGATCTTCTCTTTAGAGTTGCCATGTTGTTGCTCCTGGCGGGAGGCAATCCTGTTTTTCTATTGTGACCGGTGGATTATACCAGCACTCGGATTCACTAAATTGCACCCGTCTTTCGGCAATGTTACATTGATATTCCTTTTCCGTTAAGCGGCATGTCTGCGAAACCCCAACCATCCAATCCGCACGTCGCCCTTGGAGTGTGCGGTGGAATCGCTGCTTACAAAGCGGTCGAAGTCCTGCGTGGGTTGCAGAAGGCTGGTTGCGTGGTGAGAGTCGCCATGACACCGCGAGCATGCGAGTTTGTACAGCCGCTGACGTTTCGCGCCCTTTCCGGCAGCCACGTGGTCGTCGACGACTATGCGCCTGACAATCCGGACCCGATCGCTCACATTACGTTCTCTCAAACCGCGGATCTATTAATCGTCGCACCGGCAACAGCCAACATTATCGCGAAGTTCGCCAACGGAATTGCGGACGATTTTCTCAGTTCGACTTACCTAGCCTGTTCATCGCCAGTGCTTATTGCGCCGGCGATGAATACAACGATGTGGGAACACCCAGCGACCCAACGTAATTTGCGGCAACTACGTGTCGACGGAGTTCATATTATGGAACCGGACGCCGGTGAGATGGCGTGCGGCACGATTGGCCCGGGACGGCTTAGTGAACCGGAACGAATTGTCGCAGCGGCATTGGAAATCCTGCGTGGCTCGGCGAAGGTCAAGGATCTGGCAGGAGAACGATTCCTCATCACAGTCGGCGCAACTCGCGAAGAGATTGATCCGGTGCGATTTATCTCAAACCGATCTTCAGGAAGAATGGGGTTCGCACTTGCAGAGGCAGCTTTGAAGCGCGGCGGTGAAGTGACGGTGGTGGCGGGTATCACGACGGTAGTTCCGCCTTCAGGCGTCAAGGTGGTCCACGCATTGTCAGCCGAAGAGATGTCTGCGGTGGTGGCGCGAGAGCGCGCGAACGCCTCAGTTTTTATTGGCACCGCGGCGATCGCCGACTATCGTCCCGCACAACGAGCCGATCAGAAGATCAAGAAGTCAGAAGATTCGATAACGTTGACTCTGGAACGAACACCCGACGTGCTCTCGGAAGTTGCTGCATCGCGCGCGAATGGGATGCTGGTCATCGGGTTTGCGGCAGAAACCGAGAATGTGGTCGACAACGCGAAGGAGAAACTTCGCAGCAAGAAACTGGACGCGATCGTTGCCAACGACGTCACGCGCGAGGATTCAGGTTTTGATTCAACAACGAATGCGATCACGATCATCACCAAAGACAAGAGTAATCCCATCGAGCTGCCTGTGATGTCAAAAAGCGAAGCAGCAGATCGAATTCTTGATGTTATAGTTAAGCTGCGAACAGTGTGACAGGTTTACAGGATTTTCAGGATTAACATGTCAATCCTGAAAATCCTTTAATCCTGTCAAACAACTATGGAAGAACTACTGAGCCTTTTAGTCGATACGAAAAAACAACTCGAGCACCTGCGCGTTTTGGGAGTTGAAGGAATTCGAGGAACGGCCGTGGTAGCAGCACCGGCGATTAAGGTCCACCAACCAGCGCCAGCGCCTCGGTCGCAGCCGGTAATCGAACAAGCTCCTTCCTCCACTTCACTCTTCGGCGACATTGCTCCAGCACCAGCCAAACTGCAGCCATCAACAGAAACCTTCGAACAGATCCATTACGAAATCGGCGACTGCATTCGTTGCCCATTGCACCAGGAACGCACTCACGTGGTCCATACCGAGGGCAATCGAAAAGCGCGGCTGATGTTTGTGGGCGAAGCTCCCGGCGCTGATGAAGACGTGCAGGCACGTCCGTTTGTCGGTCGCGCCGGACAGTTATTGACGAAGATCATCGAAGCGATCGGAATGAAGCGTGAAGATGTTTTGATTGGCAACGTGAACCGTTGCCGGCCACCAGGTAACAGAGCGCCCACTCCTGAAGAAGCTTCGACGTGCAAGCCGTTTCTACTTCGCGAAATCGCCGTCGTCCAACCGGAGGTGATCGTCGTGCTCGGCAATACGGCCATGAGGAATCTTTTGGATACACGCGAAGGAATCACGAGACTGCGCGGACGTTTCCAGGATTACAAGGGCATTAAAGTGATGCCGACGTTTCATCCGGCATATCTGCTGCGCGACCCTTCAAAGAAACGCGAGACCTGGGAAGATTTGAAGAAGGTCCGCGACTACCTCGATAGCACCGCAAAGTCGTAAACCACAAAAGGCACGCAGACACAAAATGAGAACTGAGTTTGTGTCTTGGTGTCTTTGTGGTTATTTTCTTCTCCGTGTATGCCGAAGTCGCAGTCCCGCTTCACGTGCTGCAAACATTCACTTACAGACTTACTCCCGACCAGAGTGCTCAGGCGGAGGTTGGCGCTCGTCTGATCGTTCCGCTAGGCCGAAATGTCGTCACCGCCTACATCGTCGGTCTGCTCGATGAGGTTCCGGAAGACCTGGCGGAAGTAGAGATTAAGGACGCGCAGAGTCTGGTCGATTTAACTCCGGTTTGCAGTCCCGAGATCCTGCAACTCGCGCGCTGGGTCGCCGATTATTATGCCTGCCCGCTCGGCGAGGTCATCAAAGCAGCTTTGCCGCCCGGCATGACTCCGAAAGGCCGTGAGGCTTCCTTCGTCAAACCCAAACTTCGCCGCTTCGTTCGGCTGCTTGAATCGAACGACCAAAAACTCACTGTGGCACAACGGCGCGTGATCTCCACGCTCGAAGCCAATGGTCCAATGTCTTTGCAGTCGGTGCTGCAAACTGCATCCGTCAGCGCTTCAACCATTTCTTCACTCGAGAAAAAAGCACTGGTCGGAGTCTACGACGAGGCGATTCGTCGCGATCCATTCAACGCTACAACCGGTTTCAGAACCGAAGCAGATCACACGCTCACTGCCGCGCAATCATCAGTGCTCGAACAGATCGAACAACAAATGAACGCCGCTGCTTATTCAGCTTTTCTGCTGCACGGTGTGACCGGCAGCGGCAAAACTGAGATTTACATGCGTGCCATGCACAGATCGCTGGAGCTCGGTCGCTCGGCGATGATGCTGGTACCGGAGATAGCATTGACGCCCGTCTTCTCGCGACAATTGCGCGCCCGGTTTGGCGACCAGGTGGCCATTTTTCATTCGTCACTTCAGAAAGGAGAGAGATTTGACGAGTGGACCCGCGTCAGAAACGGCGATGCTCGCGTGGTGATCGGCACACGCTCAGCGGTCTTCGCACCTGTCAACAACTTGGGCCTAATCGTTGTCGACGAGGAACACGAATCGTCGTACAGGCAACAAGAATCGCCTTACTACAACGCTCGCGACGTGGCGATCGTCCGAGCGCAGAAGGAATCGGCCACCGTTGTCCTCGGCTCGGCAACTCCTTCGCTCGAATCGTTTCACAACGCCCGCAAAGGCAAGTACCGCTTGCTCACCTTGCCGGAACGAATCGCCGCACGGCCGATGGCGGCGGCGAGAATTATCGATATGCGAACAGTGTTTGCACGACACGGAAAGCCGCGTGTGTTTTCCGATGAGTTGCTCGAAGCGATTCGCGAAACCCGCGAACGAAACGAGCAGTCGATCATCCTGCTGAACCGGCGTGGTTATTCAAGCTTCATTCTTTGCCGTTCGTGCGGCGAAACAATTCAATGTCCGAACTGCGATGTAACTCTTACCTATCATCGCAGCGAGCGCGTGATTGTTTGCCATTACTGCAACCATCGTGAAGCTGTGCCGCGCGTGTGTCCCGCATGTGGAAAGAAGTACATCTACTACGTTGGCGAAGGCACTGAGCAACTCGAGGAAATGCTGAAGCTGCTCTTTCCTGCACTGCGCGTCGCGCGCATAGATCGTGATACAACTGGGCGACGAAGAGCTTTCGAGCAATCGCTGGCTGACTTCAGCGCCGGGCGGATCGATGCGCTCGTCGGCACGCAAATGCTGGCGAAGGGCCACGACTTTCCCAACGTGACGCTGGTTGGGGTTGTTTCGGTTGATGCGGGCCTGGCTTTGCCCGATTTCCGCTCGGCGGAAAGGACGTTTCAACTCATCACTCAGGTTGCGGGTCGCGCCGGCCGCGGTGATCGGCCGGGAAAGGTTTTGATTCAAACCTATCATCCATATCACTATGCTTTGCAACACGCTTGTGCGCAGGACTATGAAGGCTTCTACGACGAAGAGCTTCGCTACCGGCAAAATCACTCGTATCCGCCGTTCGTGGCGCTGGCGAGCCTGCTGGTCCATGGACCGGATTTGGGCCGAGTGCGGTCGGACAGTCTCGAGCTGCGCCGGCAGCTTGATCTTGCCAACCAGAATCGAAAGTGTCGCATACTTGGTCCAGCACCCGCGCCACTCTCGAGGCTGAAAGGCGAACATCGTTTCCAAATATTGATCAAGTCGCGGAGCCGGCGAAACTTGAGAGAGCTTGCTGATGCCGCGCTCAAGTCGCTGTCTGAGAGCGGGATTAATCCGCGCTCAATCAATTTGGAGATCGATCCCGTATCGATCATGTGACAGGATTTACAGGATTAACAAGATGAAACTCTCTGAGCTTGCTAAATTAACGGGCGCACGCGTCGAGGGACCAGATGATCTTGAGATCGTCGGGGCGGCTGGTCTAGACGAAGCCACCGAGGGACACGTCACGTTTCTCGCCAACCCTTGGTACACACCGCGCGTCAACACCACGCGCGCCTCGGCCATCTATCTGAGTGAAGACGCGCAAACGGAAAAACCGATTTCGATACTGCGCGTGAAGGACCCATATCTCGCCTACACTCGCGCGCTGAGAATCTTCCACCCGGAGGCCGAGCTCGAAGCTTCAGTTCATCCATCAGCCGTTATCGATCCCACCGCGCGTATTGCTGCACGCGTCGCTATCGGCGCCTGCGTCGTCATCGGCCGAAACGCGTTTGTTGGCGAAGGAGTTCTTATTCATCCAAATGTAACGGTCTACGAGAACGTCACCATCGGAAGGAATTCAGTGATTCATTCCGGCGTCGCACTACGCGAACGGACGGTCATCGGCGAACGAGTGATAATTCATAACAACTCGGTAATCGGTTGCGATGGCTTTGGCTACGCAAAAGATGAAGAGAAACGCTGGTTAAAGATTCCGCAAACTGGACGAGTTGTTATTGAAGACGATGTTGAGATCGGCGCCGGAACAACGATCGATCGTGCATCGGTTGGAGAAAGTCGCATCGGGCGTGGCACGAAGCTCGACAATCTGGTGCAGATCGGTCACTCGTGCACAGTCGGAGAAGACTCATTGCTTTGTGCGCAAGTCGGTCTGGCAGGGAGTTCACACATCGGCAGTCGCGTAATTCTCGCGGGCCAGGCAGGCGTAGCAGGTCACTTAACGATTGGAGACGACGTAGTGCTGACCGCAAAGAGCGCGACCAGTCACGACATTCCGGCGGGCAAAGTGATCTCGGGAATTCCGGCGTTTGATAATAAAGATTGGTTAAGGTCGACAGCGGCGTTCAGGCGTTTAGGCGAGATGCAACGAACGCTTCGCGAACTGCAACGAAAAATCCGAACCACGGATAACACGGATTGAAAATCCGGATTTAAATCCGTGCAATCTGTGGTTACGTGATCGCCCCGCCATCGACGATCACGACTTCGCCGTTCATGAAACTATTCCGTTCACTCACCATGAACGCCGCGTATTCAGCTAACTCCTCAGGACGTCCGAGACGGCCAGCCGAAGTCCAGAAGTCGTGCATTTGCAGCAAGCGATCCGGAAGTGCTTGAGCGAGATCCGTATCGAATATTCCCGCCGCGATTGCGTTGACTCTCACTCCAAACGTCGCCGCTTCACGTGACAAACATTTAGTGAAACCAATCATCGCAGCCTTCGACGTTGCATAGTGGACCGCAGTGGGCAGCGCACGCATCGCGCCGATGGAAGTGATGTTGAGTATGATTCCCTTTCGCTGCCGGATCATCTGTTTGTAGATCGGTTTAGTAACGGCAAACAGACTGTCCACATTGGTATGAATTACTTCGTCCCACGCCCGATCGGTCGTCGTGGCGAAATTGTCTCCACGATTGATCGCCGCATTGTTGACGAGAATATCGATGCCGCCCCACTTCTCGACGAGTTCGCGGGTCATCTTCTTCATGCCGATGCGATCGACAACCGAGACCTTGGCATTGAACGCCCGTCGGCCGTGCGCCTCAATCTTTTGGCTCATGCCGGCAGCGAGATCGTCGCGCGAGTTGTAACTGAACGCCACGTCGGCGCCCTCGCGTGCGAAGATTTCACAGATCGCCGCACCTATGCCACGCGTTCCACCGGTTATGAACGCGCGCTTTCCCTCAAGCAAGAGACTCACTAAATATGTTTCTCCTAAGAATTAGACGGGGATAGTTCAATATGCGGGCAGATTAAATCGTGAAAAGCCCCGCACAGTCAATTCGGCGACCGATCTGAGTGGTTCTTAACAATGAACGCGAGCTGATGGAGGAAGGAGGTTTAGCAGGCGCTGGTAAGCCTTCCGGGCCGCGCGCAACTTTTTATCGTGAAGCTTCGTGAGGGCACGTACGTCTCCGTGACAGAAGGGGCAGATCTTCGTATGAGGCAATACATAATGATTGCAACCGCGGCAGATGATCAGTTCTTGCGATTCGGGTGTTGAACTTCGTTTCGCCTTCTTTCTTGCAGAACTAATCTGGACGAGGGCGTTTCCGGTAACGGCGACGGCATCGACCGGAGAAGCCGGCGTGGTTCCATCCACCGCCTCCAATATTAGTTCGAACCGTCCGTGATCAAAAGGAGTTCCCGGCGCTTTCTCTACCTGTGCGATTCGTTCACGCAGGCCCTTCTTTGATAACTCCAGCGCTCGATGGTGACAGTAAGGATTATTGCCTGCTCGCCCAAACAAGACGTGCGTGGTCCAGGTACAACCGGCTTTGCATGTGGTGGCGTAATAACAACTGCGGCAGTAGCCCCACAACTCTTCCGTTGCTCGGCCCCGGTTAATAGTCAGTTCGTCTGTCTGCCAGATGCGTTTAAGACTCAGGTCGCGAATATTACCGCCGGCATAAGGAGAAGTAGGCAGCGAAGGACAACCCTTGATGGTGCCGTCGGCTTCGATTCCGAGCGTGTTCTGCCCAGCATTACAACTCGTCCAGTACACCCGATCATCACCGCTGCCGCGCCACAACGATTCGTACGGGCCGAAGTACCCGATGTTATTTCCGGGTATAAGCAGAAACCCCTTGTCAGCGCCTTCCTCATAGAGCTCGGCAAGCAACGGCATCAGCTCCAGCAATTCGTAAGGTTGAAGCAGCAGTTCCGGATGATCGGCAGCCCTGCCCATAGCTACAGTTAGTTGAACTTGCCAGTTCCTGGCCCCTGCGGCGATGAAAAGGTTCATCAACTCGCGCAACTGCGGAATAACAAGCGAAGTGATCTGTGTATTGACGCTGGAAGTAATGCCGCACTTCTTAACGGCGTCGAGTGCGGCGAAAGCCGCATCAAACGAACCCTTCACTCCTCTCAAGTTGTCGTGAACTTCCCGCAGACCATCCACTGAAATTCCGAGTGATTGAAGACCGGCATCGACTGCCGACTTGATCCGCTC
>JBKPJS010000103.1:0-3055 GCA_046730815.1 Acidobacteriota bacterium | reverse complement strand
AACGTCCAGACGAACTCCTCGTCGATATTCAACTCCCACCGACAAATGGTTGGCGTGCGTCTTATCAAAAACTTCGCCGGCGCGGCGCTTTTGATTTCCCCGTACTCGGCGTTGCAACGTGGATCAAATCCGATAACGGAACTGTAAATGACGCGCGGATTATCCTCGGCGGCATCGCGCCTGCACCAGTCGAAATCAAGGAAGCCGCAACTGCATTGATCGGAAAACCATTAGCAGACGATCAGATTGTAGCTGCGGCCGAAGCTGCGTACGTGAAAGCCCGACCACTCGATAACACAGATTTTGTCTATCAATGGCGCAAGCAAATGGCGCGACAGTACACGTTACGGGCGTTGCGAGACCTCCAGAGTTAAAGAGAGCCAAGCTAGAGAGACTGGACAGGATTTACAGGATTTTACAAGATAATCATGTGAAATCCGGTAAATCCTGTTCAGCAATTCTCCTCGCCGCGGGCCAGTCCACTCGCATGGGCGCGTTCAAGCCTCTTCTTCCCTTCGGAAACAAAACCGTCATCGAATGCTGCATCGATTACTTGCGGGAAGGTGGTGTTCAAACAATTGTCGTGGTTTTGGGCCATCGTGCCGAGGCTGTTCGAAAGAGATTAACCGGCGTCACATTCGCCTTTAATCCCGATCCGAATAGCGAAATGGGTGCTTCCATTGCCGCCGGGGTTCAGCAACTTCCTCATGATGCCGAGGCGACTTTGATTGCTCTGTCTGACCATCCCGCAGTTCCGGCGAGCGTAGTATCTGCTCTCATTAAGCAGTGGAAAGAAGGCGCTCGTCTCATAGTACCAACGTGGCAAAATCGCGGCGGCCATCCCGTGCTGGTGGATCTGACGTTCAAGGCCGAGTTGCTTAATCTGAGCTCAAGCGGGGGCTTGAGAGCCCTTTTTGACACCTATTCCGAAGAGATCGGGCGCCTGCCAGTCGACTCACCCTTCATTGCTCGCGACATGGATACGTGGGATGATTACCGCGCCCTGCACCAGGAGGCCACCGGCGAACCGGCGCCTGAACCGTTGACGAATCAGACCAACGAAACTCTGGACGCATTCATCTAATGCACCAAGTCGAGCGCCAATAGAAGCGTTCGGCAAAGGAGAAAGATGGTTCTAAACACTAAGAAACGGATGCTGGCCGGACTGATGACAGTGCTGGCGGGCTTCAGCGCTTACGCCCAGAGCCGCAGCAGCGTTGAGTTTTCATTGCCGTCAACCGATGGCCAGACCGTTACGTCGGGGAGCCTTCGTGGCGAGGTTGTGGTGCTGGCGTTTGGCGCCTCATGGCTCCCGTTGTCAAAAACCCAACTTCAGGGCGTGAGAAAGCTCGCCGACGAATACAGCAATCGAGGCGTTGTCGTCTACTGGGTGAGCACCGAGTCAAACGATCCGAAGTCAAAAAACTTCGCGAGCGATGAACAACTGCGAGGGTTTGCGCAGAAATATGGTTTGAAAGTCACCGTGTTGCGAGATCACGATGGCGTAGTCTCGAAAAAGTTTGGGGTGGACCAACTGCCGTCGATAGTGATACTCGACAAAGAGGGAAACATGGCTGGTGAACCAATTGGCGGGCTCGATCCCAACGGCAACCTGGCCGGTCAACTGGCCTCTCGCCTGGATAAGCTTCTGTAACCTACAGCAATTCCGCAACGTGGCAAGCCATCCACAGATCACACAGTATTTTTCTGTGTGTAATCTGTGGATGGCTTTGTTAATCTGTCTCGTATGGCATTCACAGTGATTAATCCGGAGTCTCTCGGAATCCCGAGTGGTTATTCAAATGGCCTCCTCACAGATGCAGGAGGCAAGCTGCTTTTTATCGCGGGCCAGATCGCATGGAATGCAAAGCAGGAGATCGTTAGCGACGACTTTGTAGAACAGTTTGACAAAGCGCTCGAAAACGTCGTCGCAGTGCTGAACGCCGCCGGAGGAGAAGCAACCGATATCGTGCGGCTGGTGATGTATGTAACGAACAAGATTGAATATCTCGAACGAACCAGGGAAGTCGGCGAACGTTATAGAAAGTACATGGGGAAACACTTTCCGGCGATGGTCCTGGTCCAGGTAGCAGGACTTATCGACGATGGGGCGAGGATTGAAATTGAAGGGATGGCGGTGTTACGAGCATGAAACAGCCAACATCCTTTCTTTACGAACAGGACCAGCTTGGTATTGCGACCATCACGCTCAATCGTCCCGACCGTTTAAATGCGCTCACGTTTGAAGTCTATCGCGAGCTGATCGACACGTTCGCAGCTTTACGCGACGAGCGTGAAGTTCGCGTCGTGGTGATCACAGGCGCCGGAAAGGCGTTCTGCTCCGGTGGAGACGTGCACGACATCATCGGCGAGTTGTTCAGCCGGAACATGGAGGGCTTACTCGAGTTCACTCGTATGACCTGCGAGCTGGTGCAGAACATCCGATCTCTGCCAAAGCCGGTCATCGCGAGTTTGAATGGAACGACGGCGGGCGCCGGAGCATGCATCGCGCTTGGTTCCGATCTTCGCATCGCCAGCGAAGAAGCGAGAATAGCTTTTTTATTTGTGAAGGTCGGCCTCGCGGGCACCGACATGGCTGCGTCGTATCTCTTGCCGCGGGTTGTAGGACTTTCCAAAGCGACAGAGATGCTTTACACGGGTGACTTTGTAAGCGCCGCCGAAGCGGAACGGATCGGACTCTACAACCGTGTAGTGCCTGCCAGCGAGCTGCCAACAACGACGCGCAATTTCGCAGAACGATTGGCGCGTGGACCGGCGTTCGCACTAGGCAAAACAAAAGAGATGCTCAACCGCGAGCTCGACATGGATTTACAAGCGGCGTTGGAAAGCGAAGCACAGGCGCAAGCGATCTGCATGCAACATCCCGATTATCGTGAGGCATACGAAGCGTTCGTTGCGAAGCGAGAAGCGAAGTTTAGATAACTGCCAACCTTTAGGCGCAATTGTAGGGGTGGCCCTCCGTGGCCACCCGCTGTGTGCAAGCGCAACTCGGCCCTTATGAGGCTGATGGGTGACGCGGGTGGCCACGGAGGGC
>JBKPJS010000102.1:0-3370 GCA_046730815.1 Acidobacteriota bacterium | reverse complement strand
CATCGATGCAACTTGCGGCATGATGTGATCCAGTCGATGGTCCAACGTGGGCGCCTGATGTGTGAAGTTGATTCCCGAAGCATGAGAGACTTCGGCGAGATGGAAACCATACCGGTTCAATGCTGCGGTTTCACCGACAACGCCGTTCTCGCGGCGAGACGCGACGCGTTTAATGATCAGCGGTACTGCCAGCAACGTAACAAAAACAACGACGAGAATAATTCTCGCCAGCTTACGACTGCTCATTTCCTCTGCTTCAACCTCATTGCATTTTGAAATACGTCAGGCGTTACGTATCGCGTATGGTAAGTCTGAAAGTCTTCAGGATAATGCTGGTACACCCATTCATCTTCGAGCCTGCCAGGCGGAGTGATGTACAGGTTTTTAGCATGATAGGGCAAAGGCAAAACGGTTTTAGAGAAGGTCGAATTGTAATCTCCGTCCTTGATCCACCCGTCGCCCGCTATAACAAAATCACGCACCCAACCTGACGGTGGCGCCGGCGGCGCGACGAATCGAAATGACATCTCATCGCCGGCGTTCATTATCACGTAACGGTCATCAGCACGCATCAGCAACTCGCGCACGTCTCCAAACCGCGTATAGTAGCCGATCAGATCCCGCCACACCTGTTTGGAACTTGAAAGACGATTATAGTCCGGGACTTCGGGAGACGAAGCGTTCGCCTGGGTCATGACAGAATAACCGCGATGATGCAGGTCAGCCAACTCCGGATCCAAGCGAGTGGTTTTTAGTTCGGCGTTTGGCAGCCCAGCAGCCCACTCGAGCGAGTCCCAGTAAATCTCAAGATTAGTTCGCAAACGAAGGCGACGCGGAATTTCCGGTTTAAATATGCCCGTGAGATCAAATAGACAGATTTTCTTACGGCCTGCCGGAAACCCCATGTTCGCGCGCACCACTTGCCAGCCACCACGGCCATCAGGAATCTCCAGGCTTAAAGGCTTCGGTTGCTCTTGTTCTCCCTGACTGATGGCTACGTTGATGGAAGAGTCGGTTGGATGCATCCAGCCGTTTGCGATTAACCAAAGCGGACCGTTGGAGGGGGCGTCATCGCCCAAATCGATTTCAACGTAATGGTCTCTCGCTACGCCCTGATACTTACCTCGCTCAAAGGTACCAAGATAGTCTCCGTCCAAAGTATTAACGATGCTCGTGACGTCTTGCCCTTTGTCGTCGACTGCTCGAGCGATTTTGTGCGGAGTTGAAACTGTCGTGACTGCCAACTTCGCCGGCGGAATAACGAAACGTTCGTCTACGAAGATTTCTGTTCCCACGGGATGATCCACAACCATGAGGCTGAGATGATCGTAGTAATACGTCTCCCAGAGTTCGGCAGTTATGCGGAGGTCGTAGTAACCATCGCGCGGTACGAGTTGGTCTCGGCCGATTTTGTACCACTCCTCGGTTGCCGCCACACTCGCTGTGCCAAGCGTGTTGATGCGCAGGCCAATCGCCGAACCCCACGGCACGGCATCCTTAACGAATTCCATTTGTTTTCCGTTGTAGGCAAAAAGAAATGGACACGAACCCTTCAAGCGCTGCTCAGTCACGATTTCCTGATCGGCCTTTACTTCGAAGTCAGCGCGGACCGTGCCGTTGGGCCAGGTAACGCGTATGACATCGGCACTCGTCTGTTCGCCGAGACCGAAGTGCAGCATTGGACCAGTGATTGGTTGCTTTTGGACCAGCAAGCCTGAGCGAATTTCCATTTCACCACCGACGCCGAACGAATTTATGCGCTGATCGCCGACAGCGTTGCTGGCGCGTGGCCGCACGATTTGCCAGTGATAATTTTTTGTACCTTCATTGAGCGCCTCGCGCGGCTTTCCATCGAGGGAAAGTCCCAGTAGATCGAGCCGCCCATCGCCGTTAACATCCGAGACGTCAAACACTCGCTCTTGCCAGGTTGCGTCTTGCAGCAACGTGAACTTTTCATTCCCCTCATTCAGCCAAACGAGCACACCAGCCCGGCAAGGTATGGGGCATTTAACGGCAACCTCGCGAGGCGCTGAAGACATGAGTACCAGGTCGAGGCCTCCATTGTTATCGAGATCTGCAACCTCAAACTTCAGAGCTACTCCCAGGTTGTAATTGAGAGGTTCCGGCGGCCTTGCGATCTCTTTTACTACCCAATCCATTCCATGATCTTTGTCTGACAAGCGCGCGACCACTCCGTCGCCTTTTGCAAGCAGCAAATCCAACACGCCGTCGTTATCAACGTCCATTACGTTAATCGCAGTGGCGAAGCCGGCGTCGCTGGGGATGGTTCGTTCAGTAAATTGCCCTTGGCGTTCGTTACTAAAAACGTGGAGTTTATATTGACTATCGCAGATCGTCGCATCGGGGTCGCCATCCGCATCGAGGTCGGCCCAGGCAAATTCTTTTAACCCCTCAACTTTGGAAAATGGCTGAATTTCGGAAAAGCTGCCATCCCCGTTATTCCTTAAAACTGTCGGCACTGCATACGAAGCTGCAAGAACGATATCCAGATCCCCGTCTGCTTCTATATCCGCACTCCAGGCTGCTTCCGTGGGTTTATTGAGAATGGTCGCAGGCAGTTTGGTTTCATTCGTCACGTCCTTGAAAACAGATGGACTGTCTTGCTGGAAGAACCGAACACCGCCGTCGCCAGCCAGCACCAGATCAGTTTTGAAGTCGTAATTGAAATCAACCGGCAAGATGCCGTGCACATCAGGTGGTTTATCAGAGTCGCCGCCGGGAAACGGAAACGTTGCGCCACTGGTCAAATGAACTTCGCGCGCGGTCGCCGTGGCAATAACCGGAACCCCTGTTCCGCTTAAAGAGATCGCGCCGATCCAGTCCGACTGATTTGCGCCAACGGCTGTAATCCATTGCGGTTTGAACGTGATTGCTGTGTCGGGTGCTGCGGTCGTGAAGACAGGTTCTTCCAACTTCAAGAAATGTGTAAATGGAGTGGCCTCTTCACCTGGTGGCGGCTTGATGAGGGCAAGGTCGCGTCTGTATTCGGGCACACGTACAAGGACGTTGCGCAGGAAACTGGTGCGTGTTGCCGCAGCTCCCAGATCACCGGCTTTCGTTGCGGTGTCGAGGGCGGTCACTTGTGCTTGTGCCTCATCAGGCCAGATGGATGAACGAGCAACGATTTTCGCAACTGATGACTTAAGTGTTTCGGTATCGCGAAGTTTTGCTGCGATGCGGCTCAATTCGACCAACGCCGCGAGGTTGTTTGGTTGCGCAGTGAGGATTTTTTGCACCAGTGACTGAAATTCTTCTGCGCCTTTTTCGTCACCTTGGCGCTCGACTTCTTCGGCGAGTTTGTAAGTGGCGATTAGATTGTTCGGGTCCAGCTCGACTGCTTTGCGGAGTT
>JBKPJS010000101.1:0-4241 GCA_046730815.1 Acidobacteriota bacterium | reverse complement strand
GCACAGGCGAGATTCTCGTGCTTCTGAGTTTGCAGTAAATGAGTTCGTCCTCGATGCGCGCAAGACGCCAGAGTTGTTCTGAGAGTTACAGATGGACGTCTTGCGCGCGCGGTTTCAGAAAGTAGAGATGGCGCCGCGGGTCGAATATTCACATACCTCCTTGACGCAGATCCCAGGCACAAAAATCAGCGGAAATGCTTTTGTGCTTTTGTGGCTGGAAGACTATGAGGCAAAGCCTGTCGATTACTAAATAGTCTCACCTTTCCAAAGACGGTTACAGCCTACTCTTAACAGATAACATAGATTTTCAGATGCGCGGCGTTAAGCGTCTGCGTAAAGAGCCTTGCCTCAAAGTCCGAAATGATTCTTGGACGCAGCCAGCAGGATAGCGATGTTTCCCGCAACCGAATTGGTGACCTTCACGTTTATGTCAGATAGAAACTTATGGGAATTGATTACGAATCTTGCCTCATCGGTGGCATTGAGCCGCGGGAGATCATCATTGCGGATTACGACCCGGCGTGGCCCCAGCAATACCAGAGGCACGCCCGCGTGATCAGCGATGTGCTCGGCGGTACGCTGCTGCGGATCGAGCATATCGGATCGACTTCCGTGCCCGGCCTCGCTGCGAAACCGATCATCGACATTTTGACGGTCGTGCCAAACTCCGCGGAAGAATCCTCTTACGTCCCGCAGCTCAGCACGGCCGGTTACTCCTTACGTGTTCGTGAGCCGAATTTCTTCGAGCATCGAATGCTGCGGACGGCCGCGCGAGATGTCCATGTTCATGTGTACTCTCCGGGGGCGCCGGAGATCAGCAGGAACATCACGTTTCGTGATCGACTGCGCCGTAGCGGGGAGGACCGAGCACGATACGAGGCGTTGAAGCGGCGGCTCGCCGCCCGGAGTTGGCCCGACATGAACGCGTACGCTGAAGCGAAGAGCAGTATTATAGAGAGCATCATGGCGGCGGCCGCCCGCGAGGACAATCAATAGGATTGACAGACTGATCGACATGCGCGACTCGCCAATCACAGCCACCACGCTTACTCGTTGGTTACGTCGCTCTGGAGCTCTCTCGTGCGGCGCTGTTGTCGACGTGCGCGTTGAACTCCAATTCGAGACTGCCATTTCAGAGTTGACGTTTGTGACAGCAACGTACTCGCCCGACGCGACGAGCGATTTGCCGCGCCACCTGGTCGTCAAGTCGCCTCTCCCAGCCAGTGTTCGCGAATGGAGTAACAGCGAGTTGCAGTTCTATCGTTTAGTGGCGCCAGTCTTAGGAACGCCACCGCTGGTGCGCTGCTACGCTGCGATCGAAGATGATGGTCCAGGCACTCTCGTGCTCGAAGATCTTCGCTCTACTCATGATCACCCACCCTGGCCCATACCACCGTCTTCGAATCAATGCGAAGCCGCCGTGGATACTTTGGCTCGCGTCCATGCACAGTGGTGGGAAGTACCGGCGCTCGGTAATACGTTGGGCCAACCGCATACGCAGGAGAGCCTGACAACTATGGTCCAAGGCATCGCTGCGCATTTACCCGCTTTCATTGACGCCTTTGGCTATGCACTAACTGCCGAGGCGCGTCACGTCTACGAAAAAGTGTTCAGTTCTTCGCTCAAGCCGTGGTTGCGCCTGACCGACCGGCGCGCGCACACAATCATTCACGGCGACGCGCATACGTGGAACTTCCTTTTCCCGCGCTCTGGCGAGGGAGCCGCCCTTCTGATCGACTGGCAACTTTGGCATGTTGATGTTGGTGCACGGGATCTGGCCTTCTTAATGGCCTTGCACTGGTATCCGAGTCGACGCCGCGAGTTGGAGTGGCCGCTGATACACTATTATCACGACTGTCTGCTGAAGTACGGCGTAGAAAACTATTCATTCGAGGAGTTGTGGCTGGACTACCGCCGGTGCGCTGTGCGCAACTTAACGATCCCCATCCTCTTCTGGAGTCGCGAAATGAAGCCACAAGCCTGGTGGCACAGGCTCGAGTGCGCTCTTGAATCCTATCGCGATCTTGGTTGCGAGGAACTTTTGTAGCCACAAAGAAGCACAAAGAGCACATGCTCAGTAATCGTTTTGTGCTTTTTGTGCCTTTGTGGCTAAATCGTTTCCACAAAATGCACGATTCACCAGGGTCAAATCCAAGCGGGCTACTATTGACACTACTTGTGGCTTTGTTCTGTCATGCACATGCAGTGGCAAACCCACAGAATGCGTCTGACAACTCCGTCGCCCGCACCGTCACGATTTATCGCGATACTTACGGTGTCCCTCACGTTTTCGGCCGCACAGACGCGAGCACGGTGTTCGGCTTTGCTTACGCTCAGGCCGAAGATAACTTTTGGCGCGTAGAGGAAAACTTTATAAACGCACTCGGCCGAGCTTCCGAGTTGTATGGCGAGAAGAGTCTGGATGAAGATCGACTCAACCGTGCGCTCGAGATCCCCAGGTTAGCACGCGAGGAATACGCGCGCCTCGACCCGCACACGCGTTTGTTGTGCGATTCGTTCGCCGCCGGTTTCAACTACTATCTCGCACGTCATCCCGAAGCACGCCCGCGACTACTGACGAAAATCGAACCGTGGTACACACTCGCTTTCATTCGTTACAACTATTACCAGAACGGCTTCGCGCGTGATCCAAGCCTGCGCCGGATCGATTTGCAAACTGCTACAATCGAGAACGATCTAAAGCCACACACCGGCTCGAATGGTTGGGTGATTGGACCATCCAGAAGCGCAACCGGTCACGCGATGCTTTTCATCAATCCTCACCTGCCGTTCTTTGGACCCGGCCAGGTTTATGAAGGTCATGTTCATAGCGATGAGGGTTGGAATTTCACCGGTTACACACGCTTTGGCTTTCCGCTACCGTACGTCGGGCACAACGAAAATGGCGGGTGGGTGAGCACCGACAATGCCGCAGACCTGACAGATGTTTACATGGAAACGTTCGACGATCCGGCTCGTCCACTCGCGTATAAGTACGGCAAAGAATATCGCTTAGCTACTGAGCACGTCGAAGAGATTAGAGTTAAGACAGCGGCCGGACTCGAGTCGCGCAACTTCACCATGCGCAAAACGCATCACGGCCCGATCATCGCGGAGCGTGATGGCAAACTGCTTGCGATACGCATGGCAAAGTTCGAATCCGATGGCTGGCTACGTGAATGGTACGACATGACACGCGCGACATCGCTCGCGGCACTCAAGCGGGCGATGACGCCGTTGAATATGCTCTTCGGCAACGTTATGTATGCTGACCGTCAGGGAAATACCTGGTATCTCTACAACGGCGCGGTGCCCCGGCGCGATCCTCATTTTGACTGGACCAAGCCGGTAGATGGGAGCGACCCGGCAACTGAGTGGCAGGGCTATCACACCATAAATGAGTTGCCGCAACTGACAAATCCAAAAACCGGATGGATGCAAAACTGCAATACGACTCCTTTTCTGCTGACGAGTGAAGGCAACCCTGATCCGAAACAGTTTCCGAAATATATGGTGCAGGAGGGCGACAACCCTCGTGGCGCGATCTCGAGAGAGATCCTTTCGAGTGAATCAAACTTTACCTTTGATGAGTGGAGACGGGTGGCGTTTGATACGCGGGTGATGAATGCCGGCAAGCGTTTGCCGGGGCTGCTTGCGGCGCTCAAAGAAAAGACTGCCGGGAGTTCACAGCTACGCGAAGTTCACGACGAGCTCGCTCGTTGGAATCAGCGAAGCGCGAATGATTCGGTCGCTATGACGCTCTTCAGCCTCTGGCACGAGCGCGTGACGAGAGATGCAAATCAAAACCAGTTGGCGGCGCTTGAGCAGGTCATCAATACGCTTGAACGCGATTTTGGCACGTGGAAAGTCGCGTGGAGCGAAATCACCCGGCTTCAGCGTCGAGACGAAAGCAAGGACGAAGACTTTAGTGATACGAGTCGAGTGTTCCTGTTAGCGGCGTGAACGGCAATGATGGTGCAGTTTTCACTCTTTATGCCACGCCGGTTCGCGGGCAGAAACGCCGCTACGGAGTTGCCGGTGGAACGTATATCAGTGTGGTCGAGTTTGCGCCAAAGGTTCGTGCACTATCTATCCACACCTTCGGGGCAAGCGGAGATCCCAAGAGTCGACACTACATGGACCAGTCTGTCCTCTACGCACGCGGAGAGTTCAAACCCGCCTGGCTCACACTCGACGAGATCCGGGCCAACCTCGAAGCCGCATACCATCCCGGCGAAGAG
>JBKPJS010000100.1:0-3783 GCA_046730815.1 Acidobacteriota bacterium | reverse complement strand
TCCATGAGCTTTCCACCTCAACTGAGCCGTATCGCGACTCCAAATATAGCAGAACGGTGACAAGAGTAAACTACTCATCTCTTAGAACAGAAAGCCACAAAGAAGCGCTAAATGCACAAACTGTCTGGATAAGCTGTTTGTGCTTTTTGTGCTTCTTTGTGGCTTAAAAGTTAAGGCGATCTAGATTGCGAACTCTTTTGCGAGTTTCAACTCGGCCTTGCGTAGCTCGAAGCGGCCTCGTCCTAAATTGCCTTCCGAATTCAGCGCGAGCACAACGAAATAGTCGCGACTCAACAGTCGCATCAACAACACCGCGCCCTCGAGCGAGATGACGAGCTCCCGCAGTCCGCCAAGGCCGGTGTCGACTCCAGCTCGCTGAGCACTACGGACCAGCGAAGTAAACTCAGCCGCCGCGACATCGAGATTCGCTTCTATACCCGCTTCGCCGAGGACTTTCTCAACGGCGATGCCATCTGTTCCCATGATGAGCGCGCCGAGACCTCCCTCGGTGCGTTCGATAATGGCCTCAAGCATTTCCTTGAACATGTGGCCTCCAAATTAAGGACGTTGACCGCTGAGAGTGCCCGGCCTCGCCGTCGTCGCTCCGGCCGGACTATTCGGCAAAGGCGCACTCAACAACTGCGGCTGAGTTGAAGGTGTGGTGGTAGGTGGCGTCTGGGGCTGTTGCAACTGAGTCGGCGTCGGCGTGTTGCTCGGCGGGTTCCCGAGTGGGACCGGCTGAGAAATTGTTGTCGACCGTTGACCGTTGCCTAGCGTTCCCGCAGTGGGCCGTCCCTGATAGTCAGGACGGTAGATGTGCGGTGTGATGAAGAAAAGGATTTCGCTGTTCTGCCGCGTTGTCAGTTTTCTCTTGAAGAGATTGCCGACGATCGGAATTGAAGCGAGTCCGGGAGTGCGTTGTTGAGCTTCGCCTTCAGTGTCGGCGAGCACTCCGCCCATCACGGTCGTGCCACCATCCGGAACCAGCACTTCGGATTGCATGCGCTGAGTGTCGATGCCAGGAACGCCGGCGACAGCAATACCGGTGTTGAGTGTGTTATTCTCAATCGTGACTCGCAGCACAACTGTACCGGCGTCAGTGATCTGCGGCGTGATAGAAAGACGCAGCGGCACGGAGACGAAGGTTGTAGTCACTACCGCAGTTCCACCCGCAGCCTGCGTTGTTTGCACGGGGATCTGTGAACCACTCTCAATCTGAGCGGGACGATTATTCAAAGCCGTCACACGGGGTGTGGCAACTGTCTTCGCCTGGCCTCGCGACTCAGCCAACGTGATTAGCGCACTGATCTGAGCGGTGCCGAAGAGTCCAGTCGTCAGACCGATTACCGTACTCGCTGCGGCAGCGGCGAGCGAATTAGTAGGTACGGGAGTACCAGCTAAACCGCCGAAGACGCCCAGCGGATTTGGACCAGAGCGTGGACCATCGCTTCCGCCACCTGATCCTGATCCTGATCCCGAACCCGATCCCGAACCTGAACCACTTCCACTGCCGCCACTTCCGCTTCCAGAACCACCGTCGGCGTTACTGGCCGGAAGAGTAGAGATATTTCCTAAGCCGGCGCGGCCCAAACTAATGACGCCCGCCGAAAGCTGTGCGCCCAGATCGCGACTGAAGTTGCGTTGTGCGATCACGATGCGTGTCTCAATTTCAACTTGCGGTTCTGGTTGGTCCAATATCGCGACCAACTGGCGAATAGCGTCGATGTTTTCTTTGACGTCAGTAATAATCAGCGTATTGCTGCGGCCATCAACTTCGATCGAACCGCGTCGCGAAAGTCTGCGCGAGATGATTGGAAGCAAACCTTGATCGCCGCCGCCACCGGTGGCATCGCCACCTGCGCCGCCGCTAAAACTTAGATTGGTTGAGCCACCGGAGAAGGCCCCGGTTGAGCCGGCTGCCTGGGCCAATGTGCCCGAAGCGCGGGCGTAATTAAGTCTGATGAATTCAGTAACGAGCTGCGAAGCATCCAGCCGCGAGTCGTTGATCACCTTCTGAGTTTCCGCTTCCTTGGCCAGCACGTCGGTGGTCGCCACACGCAGGATACTGCCCTGGACCTCGACGCCCAGACGATTGGCTTTCAGCACCGCGTCAAGAGCGACGTTCCAAGGCACATCCTGAACGTTAACCGTTACCGGAACAGGACCGACGGACGTGTCGATGACGAAGTTCACGCCGTACTGTTCGGTGATGTAGTTAAGGATGTCGCGGATGTCAGCATTGACTACATTCAGGTTGATCGGCTCGCCGACAAAACCCGGTTGTCCGTACTGGCGTCCCTGTTCCGACTGTTTGTCCGTCGCGCGTGACATGCCAACTGGGGGCGTGGGCATCGGCGTCGCGGCAGTAGTCTGCTTGGACGGGTTCTGGTCGTCAGAAGAATGATTTGTCGCAGCCAAAACGCCTGCTGCCGAAAGGCAAACAAGCGACAGGACGAGCGTGGTCCTCTTGATGGCTGATCTCACTCGAGACTGAAAGGACATCGTTCCCTCCTTGGGGGGATTCCAGAACATGCCGCCACGCACTACGCTCGATTGCCGGGGCAACTAAAGCGCGCGCCGCACTAACTCGGCTCGTCTGGTTTTGTCAAAAGTGCGCAGGTGTTTTCGAAGTTGAAAAACACCAGCGCGGTAACGGTCTGGTTCTAAAACCAAACCAAAGTTCATTAGGGCTTAGCAGTCGCAATGGACTGATTGGTGGCGGGCGCGGTCGTCGAGTTCGCCTGAGTTGGTTGTCTCAAGCCTTTGTACTCAACTGAGCGTTCGCGACGGCCGTCGGTAAAAACCGTCTCGCGGCGAAACACGAGCCGGTTGTCTTCGATTGCCACCAACTGGCCATCGAAAAAAGGCTCGCCAGGATAGATGACATACGAAAGTTTGATGGGCACCGCTTCGATGATGGCGGCATAACCTCTCGGTGAACGAGAGATGCCGATGACTTGAATCTCACTCAACAGCAGAGCGGTGGTGGGCTTGGGCGCCGGCATGCGCGCGTTCATCGCCGCGATTTTCTGCGCCTTGTACTGACTAATGCGTTGCTCGATGCTGGGAATGGGCGACAGGTTCGATATCCGCTTAGGCGTGGGACGAGTTGGCTCATACTTTCTAAACGGATCGCGACCGCCGCCATAAGATCGCTTCGTCACAACCGGCTTCTGCGGTTCAGTTTCCTGGGCCATGACGCCGATCGCGAAAGCAGTTGCGATCATGATGGCTACGAAAGTTCTCCCGCAAAGGCGCAAAGACACAAAGTAAAGGTCGGATCTTCCTTTGGGCCCTTGCGCCTTCGCGGAAAGTCTTTTCGATGTTTCTACAACTTGCATCATGATCTTTTTCACTTTCTCGAGTGAGTTTCGCTTGCTACTTTGCAGGTTGCGGGGCTGGTATAACCGGAGCAGGCACTGCCCCACCCGCTGCGGGCTTCGCATTCGGGGCCGGCGCCTGACTCTGCAAACGCTCAGAAGAGACGTAATAGGCTGTTAGATCGAAGCGAGCATCGACGGTCTTTGTCAGTGACTGTTTGTCCAACTGCTTCAATTCAAAGTTCGTGATCGAAACAATTCGCTGGTAGTGGGCCAACTGTTCGAAGAACGCGCGCAGTCCGGCGAAGCCGCTGACGACCCCGACTTCGATCTTCTTCCCGCTGTAGTTGTCCTGTTGCATGTCTTCCTTTGGAGTGAAGCGGGTCAATACCAGGCCACTGGTGCGTGCGCGATCCTGAATTCCCTGCAAGACCATTGTCAGCTCGCGCTGTTCGGGAAGCAG
>JBKPJS010000099.1:0-1836 GCA_046730815.1 Acidobacteriota bacterium | reverse complement strand
GCAATGATCTCCGGATAGTTCGCGCTAACCTTGCGAAAACACTCCAGAAAGAGGCCATCGGAAAGCTTCATGATGTTGGCTTTGTGTACCGCCGTCACCTTCTTGCGCGACTCGCGTTTTGCATGTTCGAAAGCAAAACGCGCGATACGAGTCGAGGCCTTCTCCGTGATGATCTTCAAACTCTCGACGACTCCCGGAACTACGACGTGTTCCAAACCGGCGTACAAACTCTCCGTGTTTTCACGCACGACAATGAGATCGAGCTCAGGATAACGACATGGGAGGTTCGGCAATGCGCGCACGGGGCGCAGGTTGGCGTAAAGATCCAGCGTTTTTCGCAGCCCGACGTTTACTGAAGTGAACCCTTTGCCAATCGGAGTTGTGATTGGACCCTTTAGCGCGACCTTGTTACGCAGAATGGAATCGAGCAAGTCCTGCGGCAGCGTTTCGCCGAATTTTTCGAGCGCCTGCGCGCCCGCGTAATGAGTTTCCCATTGAATCTCGACACCGGACGCTTCGATGATTCGCACCACGTTTGAGGCCACTTCGGGGCCGATGCCGTCGCCTGGAATCAGTGTGATAGGATGCATTGTTTGACGATAGTATCTAAATGAGGTCTATCAAAGGAAGTGCAGACGTTGTCATTATTGGTGGCGGCGTTATTGGTTTGACTATCGCGCGCGCCCTGGCTCTGCGTGGGGTGCGCGATGTTTGCTTAGTCGAGCGCGCAGGCCTCGGGGCTGAGGCATCATCCGCTGCTGCCGGAATGCTTCTCCCGCAGGTTGAGGCCAACGCCGCGGATGACTTCTTCACGCTCGCCTGCCGGAGCCGCGATTTGTATCCATCGTTTGCAGCGGCCTTGCGTGAGGAAACCGGAATCGACGTTGAGCTCGACACGACCGGAACGCTTTATCTCGCGCTCACCGAGCACGATCAGGAAGAGATCGAAAAGCGATACACCTGGCAAACTCGTGCCGGGCTTTCTGTTGAGCTTCTTGGCGCCCGAGAAGCGCGCGAGTTGGAACCCTGCATCTCCGAAGCTACGTTCGGGGCGTTACGATTTCCGAAGGACATTCAAGTCGAGAACCGGCGACTTCTCAGCGCGTTAGCTAACAGCGTAAACAAGCTGGGCGTCACGATTGTCACCGAAACGAGTGTCGATTCTTTGATTATTGAAAATAATCGCTTGACTGGCGTGCAGACGAGTCGCGGCTCGATCAATTGTTCGATTGCGGTTGTCGCTGCCGGAACCTGGTCGAGTTTTATCAAGAGTCCGGTTCCAATTCCTTCGATCGAACCGGTGCGTGGGCAGATGGTCTGTCTCGAAGCAAAACCGCAGTTAACGCGTCACGTGATTAACAGTCCCCGCGGCTACATCGTGCCGCGCCAGGATGGCCGCTTGCTCGCCGGCTCAACCAGCGAGAGAGCCGGCTTTGCAAAGTACGTCACAGCGGGCGGGATCAGCACGATTCTGCGGAATGCGCAGGAAATCGCACCCGCCATCTCAAGTTTACGCATCGTTGATACGTGGACTGGCTTGCGGCCGTACGCCGCTGACGGTTTGCCAGTACTCGGGCCTTGTGATGAAATTGACGGGCTATTTTATGCAACTGGACATTACCGAAACGGAATCCTACTCGCGCCTTTAACTGGTGAGCTAATTTCCGAACAAATCGTCTCCTCTCTGCAATGACTTCAGCTCCATCAACTATTGTTTTAATTCTACTGGTCGCAATCTCGACGTTTGCCCAGGGACTCGCTCCAACCGTTAAGCCGGCAGCAAAACCTGACAAACGTCCAGCCCAGGAATTATTTGAAGAAGCGAACGGATATCTC
>JBKPJS010000098.1:0-1266 GCA_046730815.1 Acidobacteriota bacterium | reverse complement strand
AGGCAGCGCTGCACGGCTTGCTGGCACGCGTACGCGACTACGGTCTCGTGCTGATTTCGATCAGTAATAGACAGGATTCACATGATTTACAGGATTAATCATGTAAATCATGTAATCCTGTCTAAACGATTTTTGTGGCCTCTTCAACGATAGTTTCTCGCGCAAAGGCGCAAAGACGCAAAGGAACAACTTCGCGTCCTTTGCGCCTTTGCGTGAAACTTTCCTGTGCTAGAATTCGCCGCCGATGCCAACATCTTCGATTCCTACTGAAACCAATCGACTGGTTTCACTCGACGTTTTTCGCGGAATCACCATCGCCGGGATGGTCCTGGTTAACAACCCGGGCTCGTGGGAACACATTTATTGGCCTCTGGAGCACGCAACCTGGAGCGGCTGGACGCCGACCGACCTCGTCTTTCCTTTCTTCCTTTTCATAGCCGGCGTGGCAATCCCACTCGCGTTTGGCAGGCGTGTTGAAAGTGGCGGCAGCAAGCGCGATCTTTACATAAAAATCATCAAGCGAACTGTCATCATTTTCGCCATTGGCCTTTTTCTGAATGGCTTTCCGTATTTCGGCCTCGCGGAATATCGGATTCCGGGTGTGTTGCAACGAATCGCCGTTTGTTATTTCTTCGCCTCGATCATATTCCTCAACACAAAGGTTAGAACTCAAGTAGCGATTACGATTGGGTTGCTCCTTTTTTACTGGCTGCTGGTGAAGCTTGTCCCGGCGCCCGGGTTTTCCGCGGGTGATCTCACTAAAGAAGGCAGCCTGCCATCGTTCGTCGATCGCGTCGTGTTCGGCCCGCACGTTTGGCGACAGGCGAAAGTTTACGATCCGGAAGGTCTCTTGAGCACGATCCCCGCTATTGCAACGACCTTGATTGGAGTGTTAACGGGTAGTTGGCTACGCACAGAAAAGTCGCGCATTGAAAAAGCGGCGGGGATGTTTGTGGTCGGCGCCGTTTGCGTGGCCATTGGCTGGGCGTGGAATGCCTTTTTCCCGATAAACAAAGCGTTATGGACCAGCTCGTACGTGCTTTTCACGGGAGGTTTGGGGTTACAGTTTCTTGCGCTCTGTTATTGGCTTATCGATATCAAGGGTTATCGCAGGTGGGCCAGGCCGTTTGAGGTTTTTGGTCTCAACGCGATTGCGCTTTACGTTGGTGCGGGGTTGATGGCGGACCTGCTGGGCGTGATTAAAGTCGGCGGAGATTCGCTTGGGTCATGGATTTACACAAACGTCTTCGCCTCCTGGGCCTCGCC
>JBKPJS010000097.1:0-2683 GCA_046730815.1 Acidobacteriota bacterium | reverse complement strand
GCTGAGCACGGGCAGCAAGAGCGGGGTCGTCGGTTTGCGACGGCAGGCGAATGGCGTGCTTGATCAAATTCCCGTGAACGTGTCAGCGATTTACAAAGGCAAAATTCCGGACAGCACGTATCTGGTGCCGGGCGACCAGATCGTTGTGCCGGGAAATAAGCTCAAGAAGATCAAAGAGATTCTCGGCTTCACGCAAGTGCTTAGCTTCGCCCGCATCTTCGGCCTGCCTATCGGTTACTGATTCTTTGTAGGGGCCGGCCCTCCGTGGCTGCCCCTCTTCGGACGCGAACTCGGACGAGGGGCGGCCACGGAGGGCCGCCCCTACAATTATGACCGCAGCGGCAACTTCATTGCTGGTTCTCTTGCTTGTCGCGTTTCCGACGTTTGGGCAAGGTGGCACGTGGGCGCGCCAGCGAGCTGGAACAATGGCATGGCTCCATTCCGTTTTCTTTCTCGATCAAAATCGCGGTTGGGCAGCAGGAAGCAAGGGCACTCTGCTGCGCACTCTCGACGGCGGAAATACCTGGCAACAGCGGAGCGCATCCACTGAAGACGTGGTGCGCGACATCTTCTTCGTCGACGAAGAGAATGGCTGGATGGTCTGCGAAGTGAATCCTTACCAACTAAAAACCAAAGACGATCCAAGGGCGTATCTGATGAAGACCACCGACGGCGGTGAACATTGGAATCGAATCGAGATCAAGGGATTCGATGTTGACGCCATTCTCGTTCGCGCAGTGTTCAGTCGCAATGGACGTGGTTGGACATTTGGCGAGGCCGGCTCGATCTACACCACCCACGATTCCGGCGATACGTGGACCAAACTGCAATCGCCGACACGCCGGTTGTTACTTGGCGGAATCTTTGTCGACGACGATCGCGGTTGGCTGGTAGGCGCCGGCGCGACGATCATACAAACGTCTGACGGCGGTGATACGTGGTACCAGTCGACGTTGCCACAGGTTGAAAAAACAGTCCGCTTCACTGCCACGTCGTTTGTCGATAATCGTAAAGGATGGGCTGTCGGCAGCGGCGGCAACGTCTATCGCACAGTCAACGGCGGGCGAACGTGGCAACGACAGGAATCGACAACTAATCTCGATCTGTTTGATGTAAAGTTTGTTGATGCGCGCGAAGGCTGGGCGGTCGGCGCCGAAGGAACAATTATTCACACCAGCGATGGTGGAGAGCATTGGACCACCGAGCGCAGTGGCACCGAGCACCCTTTGGAACGCGTGTTCTTCACCGATAGAAACCGTGGCTGGGCGGTAGGTTTCGGCGGCATGATTGTCGCTTATCTGCGAACAGAACCGAGCGCGGTAGCGCCCAGGTAGATCTCGACAGTAATTTGCTTCAAAGAACCCGGCGCAACCGCGCTCGGGTCTGTTAAGGCGGCTAGCATGAAGAAAATATTCTCCCTTTTAATTCTGATTTCGACCCTCGGCTTTAACATCTCCGCGCAAACACAAACCACCGCGACCGGTACACGCTCGCGCCCCCCGGTCGAAAAGGACGTGGACAACACGCCTGATCCGGTCGCGAGCTTGCGGGATCAAATAGAAGCAGCCACGACTGCTCCTGAACGAAATCAGTTGCAATTAAAACTCGCCGATCTACTTGCGTCCACAGGACACAAATCCGAGGCGCTCGCGGAGTTACAACTAATTGCGAAGTCGGACGCGTTCGACCCAACCGGTTTCTACAATCTCGGAAATTCGTTCGCGCGACTTGGAGAGTCGGAAGCCGCTATGGCGGCTTATAGGACAGCGATTGAGCAGCGCAAGGGCAGGTATTCGCGTGCTTACAACAATCTCGCAGTTGTTCTTCTTCGCGCCGGCAGGTGGGATGAAGCTTACGATGCTCTGGTTGCGGCGTTGAAGCTGGAGAGTTTCCGCTATGCCGAAGCGAGCTACAACCTGGGTCGTGTTTACGCCGCTCGCGGTCAGAATGATCTCGCTGCGCGTGAGTGGCGCAGGGCTCTGGCGGTGAATCCTGAACACGATGCAGCCGCGCAGGCGCTGGCGAACGTGAGCACCGAAGAACGAATAGTTGTTTCGTCGCAACCCGGGAAGGCCGTTAACGTCGCGAAGAACTCGCCTGCCGTTGTTCCGTCTTCTGCGAGTGCTTCAAAGTCGCTCGAGCTCGATCAAGCCAGTTTTGATTTCCTGCAGCGTGCCCGCAGTGCATCAGAACGCGGGAAGATGTTGGAAGCGGTCGACAACTTTCGTCGCGTGTTGAATCGTCAGGGCGGTTACTTTCCTCCCGCAAATCTCGAGCTGAGTTTTGCCTTGCTCAGTCTCAAACGAAACGACGAAGCGCTTGCCAATCTGATTCAAGTCTCGCAGCGCGACGGCGCTCGCTACCCGATCAGCTATTTCCACCTGGCGCGCTTATATGAGATGAAAGGTGAGCTAAAGCTCGCGGAGGCTGCATTCTCACAGGCCGCGACCACCTATCAGCCAACCAATGCACAGTTTCTGCTTGACCTGAGCCGCGTGCGCGAGAAGCTTGGTGACTTTAAGGGCGCGCTCGATGCGATGGAGAAGTTTGTTACTGTGATGCAATCGCAGGGTCAAAAACCAGACTGGTCTGACGACCGCGTCGCCGAACTGCGAACCAAAGCCACAAAACAGTAAAAATCCACAGATTACGCAGATATCTGTGTAATCTGTGGATGCTTTAT
>JBKPJS010000096.1:0-3959 GCA_046730815.1 Acidobacteriota bacterium | reverse complement strand
CTTCTCTTCCCTCTTAGTGCGTTTTCCGGATCGCCTTTCAACACCGGCACCACGTCAGGGTTTGACGAATGCCAGGCCGGCGCGAGTCCAAAGACAAGACCAGTTGCGAGTGAAATTACGAGAGTGAAAACAAGGGCGCGCGAATCGAGCGCGAAGAAGTTATGCACGACGTTGTACTCGAGGACGGGAATGTAACCTTGCATCAGGTCAGTGACCCAGAAGGCGAGCAATAACCCGAGCCCGCCGCCGAGCAGTGAAAGCAACATGCTCTCCGTCAACAGTTGCCGAATCAAACGCGCGCGACTGGCACCCAGAGCGAGACGAATGCCAATCTCCCTGCGGCGCGCAGCGGCCCTCGCCAACATCAGGTTCGCTACATTCGCGCACGCGATCAGCAGAATCAGTCCGACGATGGCCATCGCGATGGCGCCACCACTCTTGAAAACAGGCCCCATCTCTTCCCAACGCCCGTCCACCTCGGAAAGGACCTGCGCCTGCGTGCTGCTGGCGCGCTCGTCCGGATAGGCCTGATTCAAACGACTCGCTATCGCTGATATTTCCGCTGATGATTGCGCGATGGAAACGCCGGGCTTGAGCCGGCCGATCACGTTCATCCAATGACTGCCGCGAGAGGCGAGTAGCTCCGGCGAGCGTCGCAGATCTTCAGACATCGAGATGGGCACCCAGAAGTCGAGTGCGAGCGCAAACTTGGTTCCCACAAAATAATCCGGCGCAACACCAATGACCTGGTAAGCGCGGTTGTTGAGTTGCACCGTTTTGCCGACGACGTTTGGATCGGACGCCATGCGGCGTTGCCAGAAGCTGTGGCTTAACACGACCACGGGACTCGCGCCGATCGTCTGGTCTTCATCAGGCAGGAACGATCGGCCCATGATCGGTTTAACCTGAAGCACGTCGAAGTAGTTGGCGGAGACGACCTGTCCCCAGATGACGTCGTTCTGGTTCTCGGCGTCGATGGCAGCCTGGATCATGTCTTCAGCGGCTAACCCGGTGAAAGAGGTGCTCTGGTTGCGGTAATCGAGGAAGTCGGGATAGGAGAACTCATCGGTTATGCCGCGGTCTTCCGCGATCTCGAGCGGCCGGACCAACTCATTCGCATTCGGAACTGAAAGCGGTCGCGTGAGAAACGCGCTCACCCCGCTGAAGATGGCAGTGTTGGCGCCGATACCCAGCGTGAGCGTCACAACTGCAACGAGCGTCACGCCCGGGTTCTTCGTCAACATGCGAACGCCGTAGCGAATGTCTTTGATTAAGTTTTCCATAGTGTTATCCGCAGATTACGCAGATTTGATCTGTGTAATCTGTGGACCTCATCCAATTTGTTTATTTTTCAACAGTGCCGACAACACCCGACCTCGCTCGTAGTCTGACTTGATCGATTCAACCGCTTTCAGAAATGCGGTGCGCAGGCGTGTGTCGCCCGTGTAAACATTCGACACTTCGACGAGGAACGTTGCCTTCTCGTAATCCGAAGAGATTCCAACCGCCGCGTCGAGCAGCAGTCGCAATACTTCTTCGCTCTGGTTTCTCGTCTTCACGAGGGCAGTCAACACACCGCGACGCTCGTAATCAGACGAGATGCTCGCAATCGTCTGAAAAAAGGTTTCGCGGAGCGTGGGGTCGTCGAGATACACAGTGGCGACACCCTTCAGCACGCCGGCTTTCTCATAATCCGAAGAGATCGCCTTCGTCGAAGCAGCGATCAGCGTCAACAAAGCGCGACTCGGAGTGCTCTGCTTCAACACAGCCTTCAGCACACGACTGTGTTCGTAATCTGAATTGATTGTCGCAACGGCGTCGAAGAACGGTTGAATCGCGACTTCTTTGCCGGTCAGCATCGGCGCGACAGCAATCAGCAATTGCGCCTGTTCGTAATCTGACGAGATGTCGCGAGCCACCTGTCGCAACACATCACGCAATGCAGTGGCGTCGAGGTTTGCTTGTTTAATCAGCTCTTCGTAATAACGTCGTTTCGCGTAGTCGCCTGAGATTTGATTGATTTCGGCGAGCACACCGGACACGCCTCGTTGGGCCAGGATCCGCTGCACTCTCTTATCGGCATCGAAGCCGCCCTGGCGGACTACGTCGAGCACGAACTTAGCCAGCCAACTTCTCGCCGTATCATCGAGCGGCCGTAGTGCGCCGTTGACATAGTAAGTACGCGTGAGTTGCCCGGCTACATCGCGCCTGACTTCGTAACGATACGATTGACTATCACGATGCTCCTCAATGATCACCCAACCACCTTCAGGAACACTCTTGATGTCGGTGTAATCGTCTGTGAACTCTGGTTTGCCGCGCGTTTCGAAACGACGCTTCAGCCCATCGTCATTGTGCTCCCACCGCATGGTGCTTTGCGTTTCGTCGCGACTCTTCTGCGCATGAATCCCAATCAATGGCATCGAGAAGAGCAATGCCGCGCATGAGGTGAGCAGCCAGAGGATGCGAGGTCTTATCGAGTAGTTGAGCAACTTCATATCTATCTCCTCATCTGTGAATATTGCTGGCCTGAATGTTGATCGTGACGCGTAAGTGACGTCCGATCATCATGGCGCCGCCGTAATTAATCCCAAAGGCAAAACGATCGAGCTCGGTCGTTGCGCTGTAGTAAATAAACTCCTCACCGTTCGGCGACCGGCTTCGATCCATTTCGTTGACGGCGAGAGCAATCGGAACACGCTTGTCTTTAACGGTTAGATTGCCCTCGAGATCCAGCGAGTCGCGGTCCCTGCCGCGCGCGATCTTCGTGCTCTCGAATACAATGTCGGGATATCTTTCTGCATCGAAAAAGTCCGGCGCCATTAAATGCGCGTCACGACGTTTGTTGCCGGTGTCGATGCTGCGCGCTTTGATCGTTGCCGTAATTGATGAGCGACTAATGTCGTCCTCATCCAGCACGATGACGCCCTCGAGCTCCTTGAAGCGACCTTTGACGTTGTACCAAAGGTTCCTGACGACGAATTCGACAGTCGAATACGCCGGATCAAAATGCCATATGCGTTGATTGTGGGAGTCAATCAGTGCCATCTTGTAATCCTGGGCTATTGATTCATTCGTATCGCAACGCTTTCAACGGATCGACCTTTGTCGCGCGTCGCGCTGGGACGTAACACGCGATCAACGTCACCAAAAATAATCCAACCGACACAACAGCAAACGTCGCCGCATCTGTCGCAGTCACTTCAAACAATAATGTCGAGATGAGTCGTGTCAGACCGAACGACGCAGCGAGTCCCGCTGCAACTCCGATGATTCCCAGCACGACTCCTTTTTTTACTACTAACTTAAGCACGTCAAAACGCTGCGCGCCGAGAGCCATTCGCACCCCGATCTCATGAGTGCGCTGCAACACCGAATACGACATCACGCCGTAAATTCCGACCGCCGCCATCACCAGTGCCACAAATGAAAAGACAGTCAACAACGAAGCACTGAATCGCGATCTCGCGACCGAGGTTGAAAGCAAAGTCTCCATCGTGTTCACTTCGCCGATCGGCTGTTGCGGGTCGAGCGCGCGAATGACGTTGCGCGCCGCGGGAGCGACCGTACTCGCATCGGTTCGCGTGCGCAGCATTAGCGTCATCCCCGAATAGACCAACTCCGGATGCGGCCAGTAGGCGACCGGCTCAACCGCAGTGTCCAGTCCGAGATGCTTGTGATCGCCGACAACGCCGATAATCTCCGTGGGATCGGGTTCATCTTTCATGTAGATGGTGAGTTTTCTGCCGAGCGGATTCGCGCCGCCGAGGTTCTTGCGAACGAAAGCCTCGTTAACGAGCACGACGTGCCGCATTTCAGTCGCTTCCTGCTCGGTGAAAAGTCGGCCCTGCTTCAACGGAATCTGCATCGTCTGAAAATAGTTGGCGTCAGTGACGCAGACACCGGTCTCTGTCTCTTATACACATCTCCGAGCCCACGAGACATTGAGGTCCATCGCG
>JBKPJS010000095.1:0-2447 GCA_046730815.1 Acidobacteriota bacterium | reverse complement strand
ACCTCAATGTCTCATGGGCTCGGAGATGTGTATAAGAGACAGGAAACTGGCCCATTTCTGCCGCGTCTTTGCCAGCCTGCCGGAAACTGCTTTAATACGCAAAACTACTCAAGGAGCAGAAGCAATGAAGGCATTTCGTATAGTTGTAGCCGCGGTCGCATTTGCGGCTTTTGCAATCATGGCGCAGACGCAAACCCGACCGGCGGGTGCTCCAGCCAATATCGCCATCATCGACTCGTCGGCGTTCAGCGACGAGAAAACCGGCATCGCGCGGGTGATGCTCGCGATGCAGCAGATCGAGGCGAAGTTTACGCCGATCCGAACAGAGATCCGGGGCATGCGCGAACGTCTGAACACGATGCGGGCCGACATTCAGAAGAAGCGGTTAGTGCAAGATGTGAAGCTGACGGCGCAACAAGCTGAGGAAGCCGATCGTCTGGAGGTGCAGATCAAACGCAAGGCCGAAGACGCGCAGGGAAACTATCAAAAGGAATCACTGGCGGTTCTGGATCCGTTGCAGAAGGACATCGGTAACGCCTTGACTGCATACGCTCAGGCGAAAGGAATCACGCTGTTGATCGATGCGAACCGGGTGCCGATTATTTACGCGGCTTCGAGTCTGGATATTACGAAAGACTTTATTGCCGATTACAACCGGACGCATCCGGCTGGCGCCGCCGCGCCCGCGCGACCAACGCGGCCATGAACTAATTCTGGCCACAAAGGGGCACAAAGAGCACAGAAATGTTTCCGCGGACTTTTTGTGCCTTTTGTGCTTCTTTGTGGCGTCCTTCTCCGGAGCAAAGCATGCTCAAAAAGGTTCTCCTCCTATCGGCGTCTGCCGGCGCGGGACACGGGCGCGCGGCCGAAGCGATCGAGAAGGCTTTTAAGCAACGCGAAGACGGCGAGAGCAGGGAAGTCCATCACCTCGATATTCTCAACTACACCAACAAAGTCTTTCGCCACTTCTATTCAAAAGCCTACATCGACCTTGTCAACAAACATCCCGAAGTCCCCGGGTGGATGTATGACAAGCTGGACAAGCCCTGGAAGAACGAGCGCCGCCGGCTCGCGCTCGACAAGCTCAACACGCGTCCACTCGTCAAACTGCTGCGCGATTACCACCCCGACCTGATTGTTTGTACTCACTTCCTGCCTGCGGAAATCGTCTCCTGGCTGAAGGCAAAAGAACGTCTTGCCAGTCGCCAGGTAATCATCGTCACTGACTTCGACGTGCACGCGATGTGGCTGGTCCACCATTACGAGCGTTACTTCGTCGCGCTGGAGGAAGCACGCGTTTATCTCGAGGCGCTCGGGATACCTGCCGCGAAGATCACCGTCAGCGGAATCCCCATTGATCCGGTGTTCGCAAAACAGAAAGACAAGCAGAAGATGCGTGCCAAACATGGACTAGCGCCGGATCGTACTACGATCCTCCTCTCGGCAGGTGGCTTCGGCGTCGGCTCAGTTGATGCACTTGTCACTTCGCTTCTTCCACTGAACCATCGAGCACAGATCGTGGCGATCTGCGGTCGCAACGAGGATTTGAAGAGGCGCTTGACCAGACTTGCCGCACGCGCGAAACCTGACGCGACCGTTCTCTTGAAGCCCTTTGGCTACACACAGGAGATGGATGAGCTCATGGCCGCATCGGATCTCGTCCTCGGCAAGCCCGGTGGCCTAACGACATCTGAAGCGCTCGCAAAGGGACTGGTGTTCGTGATTGTGAATCCGATTCCCGGTCAGGAGGAGAGAAACTCGGATCACCTGCTGGAGGGTGCGGTGGCGATTCGTTGTAATAACCTGCCCACGTTGTCCTACAAACTCGATCGGCTGCTGGCTGATCCCGCTCGCTTCGCGTCAATGCAGGCAAACGCGCGAAAGATGGGACGGCCCAATGCCGCGAACGAGATCGTGAACCAGTTGGTGCGATGAACATGATTATTCGTCGAGCAACTATGGATGACCGTGAGGCGATCAAGCAATTAATCGCGGAGTCAGCGCGGTATCTCAGTCGCGAACACTACAACGACAATCAAATTGATGCGGCCATCGCTACTGTGTTTGGTGTGGACACCGATCTCATCGAGGATGGTACGTACTTCGTTGCCGAAAGCTCAGGGTTGCTGGTTGGCTGCGGTGGTTGGAGTCGTAGGAAGACTCTTTTTGGAGGAGACCAGTATTCAACCCGTGACAAAGGTTACCTCAATCCGGAGTCAGAACCGGCAAAGATTCGCGCCTTCTTCATTCATCCGGATCACGCGCGCAAGGGAATCGCGCGGGCGATTCTTTCGCGATGCGAAGAGGAAGCTGGCGCTCACGGGTTTCACGCACTCGAGTTGATGGCGACGCTACCCGGAATCGAGTTTTACAAGTCGTGTGGTTTTTCCGAGCAGGGCGCCTTCGATCTCGATCTCCGCGAGGGCGTGAAGCTCGAGCTTGTGCCA
>JBKPJS010000094.1:0-2684 GCA_046730815.1 Acidobacteriota bacterium | reverse complement strand
GAATCACTACGCCTGCTCAGGGTATACGTGCCGGCTGCCGCGTTCGCGTCTTCTTTTGCGGTCGCAGAAGTCGCGGCGGGTGGCGTGTACGGATAATAGCGATCGAGAAACGCTTGCCAGAGATTTAGTCTTCCAGGACTGTCGCCCCGCCCGGCACTGTTGTATGAAACAAAGAAGCCGACTTGCTGGTCCAATACCAGGTGCAAATCGCTGTGGAAGTAAATTGTGTCACCGCCGTGGCCGATGATTCGATGTCCGTTACGTGACTCTTCGTAGAACCCATAACACATCGCATTGGCGCCGTCGTCGAGCGCAAACAAACGGCTGTGCATGAGCCGCGCTGTCTCCGGTTTTAGTATTCGCGCGCCACCCAACTGACCTTCAGCTAAGTGGGCCATCATGAACTGAGCTATGTCAGCGGCACTACTACTCAAGCTACCCGCAGGAAAAGGATTGACGACTTCAAACGGTTGCGCCTCGTCCGAACCCAGGCGATAACCGTTAGACATCAACGGAGCAAGCTCCGGTGGAAGCGGTTGCTTGAACGTAGAGTGGATCATGTTCAGTGGCTTGAGAATATTCTCGGCCACGTATTCGTCGAAAGGCCGGCCGGACACGCGCTCGACAATGTATCCGGCAACCGCGGTGGCGTAATTTGAATAGGCCGGAACAGTTCCGGGCGGATAGATGCGTGCAGGAATGTGCGTTTTAAGATACTGGCCCAGATTGAGTTTGGATGCATCGGTACGGAATAAGTCTTTGACTTGCTCTTCAAAGCCGGGCGTGTGAGTCAGTATGTTCTTTAAAATAATCGGTTTACCAAAAGCATCTGGAATTTTGTAATCGAGATAGTCGTTAACATCTCGATCCAGATCGAGTTTGCCCTGTTCGAACAACTGCATGACGGCGGTCCAGGTAAACAGCTTTGAGATCGAACCGGGGCGAAACAGAGTCTCTTGCGCCGACACAGGCGTTTTCTTCTCGACATCTGCATAACCGTAGCCCTTGGCGAAAAGAAGTTTGCCGTCCTTCACTATTGAAACAGTGACGCCGGCTATGTCGTCACGTTTAAGTTGCAGCGGAATCAATCCATCCAGAAAGGCTTCGACATCGGCGGCTGTCATCTCGTGCGGCCGATCTGGAGATGGTGCAGGAACTGGTAGTTCAGAAGTTGGTCTTTGCGGAGTGACCGGCTCATTGGGCACCTGGCCGATCACAGCCACAAAAATGCACAAGAGGCAGAGAAGCGCTCTCATCAGACTCTTTTGTGATGTGTGTACTTCTTTGCGGCTACACATGCCTACTCCTTTCTCCGGTTAAACGTTCCAGACTGCGAGAGTATGCGTTCCAAGTTGCCGCCGGCGTCTTACCTCACGACCGGCAGCGCGATGTATGACGCATGTTGGCCCGAACGAAACACTCTTTGAACGGCCGGCTTAAAGTCAGACTCCTTCGCCAGAAAAATGTTGGGAACAAACGTCTGCGGATTCCGATCGATTACAGGAAACCAGGTACTCTGTACCTGGACCATGATCCGGTGCCCCTTCTTGAAAGTATGATCGTTGGCGGGAAACGCGATCGGGTAATGGTAAATCGCATTTGCAGTCAGCGGTTCGGGTTTTTCGAAACTTTTGAAATAACGGCCACGAAAAACATCACCCGCAATCATGAGCTGATAACCACTCATGCTCGGATCGCTCTCATACTTGTCTGGATAGACGTCGATGAGTTTGACAATCCAGTCACTGTCTGTCCCCGCGGTTGAGGCGAAGATGTTGGCGACTATTCTTCCCGATACGGTCACATCCTCTTTAAGCGTATCACTCTCAAGGGTCAGAACGTCGGGACGGCGATCGACGAAACGCTGATCCTCAACCAACCAGACTGGCCATCCCGAACGCACCTGAATTGGACGCGGCCGATACGGAACAGGACTGGCAGGATCGGAAATGTAGCTATCAAACTCCTTCGCATCGCTGGTTGGTGGCAGGTCGAAAGACAACTTGTTCCCCGCCTGAAAATAGAGTTTTCGCTCAGTAACGTTCTGGTTCGGCGGCCAGGCGTTATGTTCTACCCACTTGTTTTCACCGGTCCTGAAGGTTAAGGCCTCAGGTCGTTGAGTCGCGCCCTGTCCTTTCAAGTAGAAAGCAAAGAAAGGAGCCAGGATATTCTTCCGATAATAAGCCGCCGTTGGACTGCCAAAATCGATGCGGCCGAGTTTACTTCCCTCACCTCTCGACCAGCCACCATGATTCCATGGACCAACTACCAGAAAATTCTGTTTCGCAGTGTCGTGGCGCTCGAGTAGTTCGTAGATCTTCATCGGACCATAGAAGTCCTCCTGGTCCCACCATCCAGCGACATTCAGAGTCGGCACGCTGACTCGATTCAGCCAGGGCGCGAAGGCCTGGCGTTTCCAGAACGCACTGTAGTCCGGCTCAGCGACGAAGTAAGACCAGGTGGGAAGCTTGCCTTGAAAATACTTCGTGTCGGCATTCGCGAGCGGACCCAGTTTCAAGTACCACTCGTAGGCATCGAGCTTATCGATGATCTTGGTCGCGTCCGAGATCTCTTTCGACGACTCCATCATGTAGGCGTATTCGAAGCCGTAACTCAAACGAAAGGCGCCGTTATGATGAAAATCGTCGCCGAGCCACATGTCGGCCGGTGAGGCTTGTTGGACC
>JBKPJS010000093.1:0-5547 GCA_046730815.1 Acidobacteriota bacterium | reverse complement strand
GTTCTCTGCGGCGTGAGCGTTGTCGACGAAACCGATGTCCACGTCGTAGCGAAGTCCGAGGTTAAGTGTGAATCGTGGCGCGATCTTCCAGTCGTCCTGCGCATAAAAAGCAAACTGCCTGGCGCCGTCGCGCAGGTTGAAGCTGGGATCACCACCCGAAAGAATGACGTCGGCAACGACGCCAGTGCCTGCAAGTTGAGCGGCGGTGCAAGTCGCTGTGCCGACTATCGTGGGACAAGTAACCGAACCGGGCAGGACCTGCGTTGTGCGGAATCCCTGGGGAAACTGAGCTGGATTGAGCGCAATCTCATCGGCATTGAAGTTGAAGTCATACTCCGGAGCCGAGTTGAAGGCGAACAATCCGCCGAGTGTCGGCACGTAAGTAAAGTCGCCACCAAACTTGAACCCGTGATTGCCGCGATTCCACGTCAGGTCATCGCGGAACTGGTGTTTCTTTTGAATGGTCTGTTGTGGGACGTTTCCGTTGCGACCCACTGCGAGAGTATCCGGGAAGACGAGCAGGTTCAGGTCGGTGGTAGCGTTGATGCGGTTGTCGAAAGTCTGATATTGGTAGGTGAACTGGTTGACTGTTGAGCTACTCATCGTCGAGCTCAACGAGGCCAGGAAATTGTAAAGCGTATTCAAACTCTCGTTACCGCCTGAAAGATCGGTACGAACGATCAGGAAGCCGGCTTGATCGTTTAGGGCATCATTGTTTTGGCCGGCGAAACGAGTTACGAGCGTGTGCTTCGGCGATAGGTTGAAGTCGCCTTTGACTGTGTACTGCCAGTCGTTGAACGGTTGCGGCAGGAACTGGACAGCCTCATAGCCAAATGGTTCGAGGAAACTAATCTTTTCGCGGTCAACACCAGGCACGATCGAGTTGCCTCGCTCGCGAGTACGCTCGACAGTGCCGAAGAAGAATGCTTTGTCACGTTTGATTGGACCACCAAAAGAACCACCGAACTGCTGGCGGCTGAAAGGCGGTTTCACGGCGTCTGCGGGATCCGGAAAGAGATCCGGATTGGCTTCGGCCAGGAGCTTCGGAGCGTTTGCGTTCAATTTGTCGTCGCGGAAGAAACCGAAAACTGAACCGTGGAAATCGTTAGTGCCACTCTTCGAGACGACTGATAGCAACGCACCGCCTGAGCGGCCATTCGCCGCTGAAAAGCGTTGGGTCGAAAGAGCAAACTCCTGAATTCCTTCCATCGAGAAGTTCTGGAGTATGCCCCCCACTGCGTTGTCTTTGTTGTCTCCGCCGTCAATCGTTATATTGAGATTGCGGCCAGTGGAACCACCAACGGAGAACGTGCCGACGCGCGCTTTGGTCGGATCGAACGATGGTTGCAACGTGGCGCCCGGAATCAAGATCGCTAGCGATGCGAACGAGCGTCCGTTTACCGGGAGATTTTCCAGGCGACGCTGGTCTATGACTCCGCTCACGTCTGTTTTGGTGGTCTCAACGAGTGCTGTGCTTTCGCCAGTGACGGTGACTGTCTCGCCAATACCACCAACCTTTAAGGTGGGGTTTACCGTGGTGCGCTGTAGCACGTTTATCACTACAGGCTCCTGGACGTATTTGGAGAACCCGGTGCCCTCAACTTCCAATCGATAGTTGCCGGGCACGAGCTGGCTTATCTCATAGACGCCATCGGCACTCGTGGTGGCCGTGCGTTCGGCGTTGGTCCCGAGGTTCACTATCTTCACGGACGCGCCTGGAACCAGGCCGCCCTTCTCATCCTGGACCACTCCGGTGACCGTACCGGAGTTGGAAGTTTGCGCGAACACGCTAACCGACATAGCTGACGATGTAACGAGCAACATCGTCAGGAAACCCGAAAAAAGCCATCTTCTTAAGTAGCTGGTCTTCATGGTAATTGTCTCCTGTAAAGGATGGGTGTCGGGAAAAGCTGTCTAGATCACTTGGGAAGTACTATTCAAACTTGGGGCGTCGCAACAGACATGCCTCGCGGTTAGCCTGTGGAAAACAGAAGATTTTGGCGGGATTTCTGAAGGATGGAATGGTTTAACGATAGTTCAACATCCAAAAAACGGAAGTATGTTCACAAATTTGTAGCAAGGACTCCGGCAGAAAGGCCTACGAAGCACATACTGAAACTTAATGCTCCCATCTTTGTGCTTTTTGTGCCGCTTTGTGGCTGCGTTCAGTCGCGGGGCTTTACGTTGGCTTGAAGGAACTTGACAATGTCTTCCGTGGAGGTTCCGGGCAGGAAAACTTCGGCCACGCCTTGGTCCTTGAGTTTTGGCAGGTCTTCCTGAGGGACAATACCGCCAACCAGGACCAGGCAGTTATCCATTCCTTTTTCACGAAGCAGTTGAACGATGCGTGGGCAGAGCGTGTTGTGTGCGCCGCTCAATATTGAGACGCCAACCGCGTCGACGTCTTCCTGAAGCGCAGCGGCCGCGATCATCTCCGGTGTTTGTCGCAGACCCGTGTAGATGACTTCCATGCCTGCGTCGCGAAGCGCGCGCGCGATGACTTTTGCGCCGCGGTCATGACCGTCAAGTCCGGGTTTCGCTACAAGAACTCTAATCTTTCGATTGGACATAAGCGCGGACTAGAACGCGGGCTCTTCGTAGACTCCGTAAACGTCTCTCAGCGCCGAGCAGATTTCTCCGAGTGTCGCGTAAGCGCGAACAGCCTCGATCGTCGACGGCATCGTGTTCTCGTTTTTGTGCGCGGCCGATTTTAGTTTATCGAGTGCGTTTGCCACCGCGCCCAAGTCTCGGCGCGTGCGTGTTTGCTCGAGTCGTTCGACCTGGTGTGCGCGGACCGATTCGTCAATGACCAGGATCGGCACTTCGGCAGGTTCATCAGTCATCGCATACTTATTCACGCCCACGATCACCTGCTCGCCTCGCTCAACTGCTTTCTGATAGTGGTAAGCAGAATCCTGAATCTCACGCTGCGGGAATCCTTTTTCGATCGCTGCAACCATTCCGCCCATCGCGTCGATCTTCCGGAAATACTCGAGCGCTGTTTGCTCCATCTTCTCGGTCAGTGCTTCGAGGTAATAAGAACCACCGAGCGGATCGACTGTGTTCACGACGCCCGTTTCTTCGGCGATGATCTGCTGTGTGCGAAGCGCAATGAGTGCCGCGCGATCGGTTGGGAGTGCCAGCGCTTCGTCGTAAGCATCAGTGTGCAGACTCTGTGTGCCGCCGAGAACGCCGGCTAATGCCTGGATTGCGACGCGAACGATGTTGTTGAGTGGTTGTTGGACCGTCAGTGAGACACCGGCGGTTTGAGTATGAAAACGCATCTGGAGCGTGCGTTCATAATTACTGCCGAACCGGTTCTTCATTTCGCGGGCCCAGATACGTCGGGCCGCACGATACTTCGCAATCTCTTCAAAGAAATCGTTGTGCGCGTTGAAGAAGAAAGAGATGCGCGGAACGAATCGGTCAATGTCCAAACCTGCTTCAACACCCCACGCAACATACTCAATGCCGTCGCGCAAAGTGAACGCGAGTTCCTGTGCGGCAGTGGCGCCGGCTTCACGAATGTGATAACCACTCACTGAAATAGGGTTGTAACGAGGTACGCGCTCAATGCAGAACTCGAAAGTATCCACCACCAGCTTCATCGCCGGCTTGATCGGATAGATCCATTCCTTCTGCGCGATGTACTCCTTGAGAATGTCGTTCTGGAGCGTGCCGGAAATCTTCTCCCAGTTCGCGCCCTGCTTCTCCGCCACCACTAAATACATCGCGAGCAGCACTGACGCCGGCGCATTGATCGTTTGAGACACGGTGACTTGTTCGAGCGGGATGCCGTCGAAGAGAACTTCCATGTCGGCGAGTGAAGACACTGCGACACCGCACTTGCCGACCTCGCCTTCCGACAGCGGCGAATCAGCGTCGTAACCCATCAACGTTGGCAGATCGTAGGCTACTGAGAGTCCGGTCTGGCCCTGTTGCAGCAGATACTTGAACCGTGTGTTTGTTTCCTCCGGGGTACTGAACCCGGCAAATTGGCGCATGGTCCAGAGTTTGCCGCGGTAACCGGTGGGGTGGATGCCACGCGTGTAGGGAAACTCGCCGGGGAAGGAGATGTCACGGCTGAAGTCGACGTCTGAGATGTCAGCGGGAGTGTAGAGACGTTCGACCTCTTCGAGTGATACGGTCTGAAAACTCTTTTTGCGTTCGGGATGTTTCTCGAGCCCACGCTCGAGAGTTTCCTGCTCCCAACGCTCTCGCTCCACGTCCGCCGGTGAGCTTTCCTTTATTTCAGGCATGCCTCGGATATTAGCCGCAAAAAAGCACAAGATGCAAATTTAGCCACAAAAAAGCACAAAATGCACAATGGATGAATGCGCGCTCAATACACATTAAAAGAAATTTTGTTTTGTGCTTTTTTGTGCCTTTTTGTGGCTAAGAGGGGAGCGCGGCTGCGATGGCAGTCACAGCCGCGCCAACTCGGAAGGCTAACCCGGTTGCGTGGATGTCGAGCAGGGAAAAACTAATAGGCAGGTTTGGGCAGGCATAGAAATTAAAGTCCTCCGTCATTCAACGGGTACGACAAACTCATTGCTGCGAACCATGTTCAACCGGGCGCGTGCCGCGAGTTCAATGGTCCGCGGATCTGTTTGGAGTTTTTGCAGCTCGGCTTTCAGCGAGCTGTTGACGTTACGCAACGCCTCTACATCCGTTTGCATTGCGGTAAGTTGTTGCGCGGCAATGTGAACCTTGGCGCGGGTGCGCATATTTACTGTCACGCACACCGCGAAGGTCGCCAGCAGAATCATTCCAAAAACAACCCAGGAGGGAATTATTCCGCCGCGGCGGCGCACCTCCGTGCGCGTTCCGAGGATCTCCAACGAGATCTGCTGCACCGAAGCCAAAGAATTCGTGCGCGGCGCGACACGCTGCGCTCTGATTCGCTCGTCAACCCAGTAAGTATTTGCGACCTTACTCACCTCACACCTCCCAGTCCTTTGCCGTTTTCGGAATTCCGCTCAGCCCGTACGTCCCAGCTCCATGCCAACTGCGGCAAAGGTGAAGGCCTCCGCATTGACGGCCTGCCGTCCCCATGGCCCGAGTAGATTGTCATGCGCTCAAGTTAAGAGGCTGCTTAAGTGAATCTGTGGTTTTGGCCACAATATAGCTGGCACGTAGTGACCCGCAGCCCCAACTAAATGTACTTTTAGGCTTGTCAATTTGTTGCCGCTCAATGACTTAGCGGCAGTAGGGCGGAATGTAGCATCGTGCTTAAGGGGTGTAAAGACATTTCTATTCAATGCTTTAGCCGCGTAAACTCAACATTTACTTGAAGTAAGAGCGCTTAACTGTTGATTTTGGCGAACGGGTGGCGAACGAAAATCCAAGGAATTCAACCACCAAGCCACTAAGAGACGAAAGCATAACTCAGGTGACTTTGCGCCTTTGTGGTTAAAACTTGTTGACAGCAGTGCGGGCGGATAACTAGACTCCTAACGCAGGCTGTCTGAGCCTCTTGTTCCCGCAGCACCTCACCGAAGAAGATCCTCCGGTTTTTCGAGCACATTCTAAGGAAGGGTGTTGATG
>JBKPJS010000092.1:0-2112 GCA_046730815.1 Acidobacteriota bacterium | reverse complement strand
TGCGCCGTTGAAGACGATGCCGATCGAGGAGTCGGGCGACAACATCGGCTGCGCGCCTGACTCGCTCAGATCGTAGATCGCGAGGCGTCGATGGCCGAGTACGGCGCCATTCCAGACTTTCAGACCTTCGCTGTCAGGACCTCTTCGCGTCAGAGTGGCCATCATCTGCCGCACACGGTCCCGCGCAACGTCGCGATCACCTGTTCCTGCTAAACCTGCTATCCCACACATGTTGTTATTAGAGTAACTAACGCCGAAGACCCCAACTGTAGGGGGCGGCGCTCCGTGGCCGCCAGTCGCTAGACACCTTTTTTACTCACGAAACGGGCGGCCACGGAGGGCCGCCCCTACAGTTGCCCCTCAAACCAGTTGTGGTTCCCTGCTCATCATCTGCTCCATGAATTCTTCGTACGCCTGACGGTCCAACGGCAGGTGTACCGCCGTGCCTTGCGCTGAGCTCAGGAGCATCGCATTCGCGAGCTCCACGGCATTTCGCCCTTCATCGCCTCGACACGTCAAAACTCCATTGCCGTGCACCGCCGACGCAAAGTCTTCGTAAAAGACACTCAACACATCACCCGTTGCCGGAATTTGAATCGAGCGAGTGTCGTTCTCGAGTTCGCCCATGAGCTGAGTGTCGTGCGCGGTACGCTCGCGAATGGAATCACGCAGCCGTGAAATTGTTACCTTTCCATTTTCGATCGTGACGCGTCCACGGTCACACGAAATAACCGTGCGAGAGATGGGCGGCGCCTCGATAGTGCTTATGTGGATGTAACCATGTGTTCCATTTGCGTGGTGCAGGATCGCGCTCGCAGTATCTTCAACTTCGATGTCATGCAAGGTGGTATCACAGCGGGCGGTCACTGTTTCGGGCATGCCGCACAGCCACGCATAACGATCGAGAATGTGTGGCGCCTGGTTCAACAACACACCGCCACCCTCACCCTTCCACGTTCCACGCCACGGGCTGCTACGGTAGTAGCTCTCTGACCGCCACGCCGATTCGATCATCGAGCAGCGATATATCGCGCCCAGTTCACCACTATCCAGCAACTGCTTCACGTAGAGGTACGCGGGCTCGAATCGCTTCTGGTGAACGACGGCAAAAACACCGCGACTCTCGCTAGCCGCCTTCAACACTTCATCCGCTTGGGCAACGGTAACTGTCAGCGGTTTCTCGCAAAGCACATGAAGGCCGGCTTTGAGAGCGCTGATCGCGAGCTCTCCGTGCTGCCAGTGTGGTGTGGCAATGACCACTGCATCAACCTCGCCGCTTCGAATCATTTTTTCCGCACTATCAAACCATTTGCAGTGAAACTCCGCAGCCACCTGGCGTCCAGTTTTTGGTTGAATGTCTGTTACCGCCGCGAGGTTCAGAAGCGGGTTGGCAGCAATAGCTCTCGCATGGTCCTGGCCCATGATGCCGAGACCGATAATTCCGAAACGAATGCCGTCGGCATTCGCTCTCACAACGGGCGCCGGTCTCACTTCACTCGTTGCTGCCGGCTTAGCTAACTCCGGCTTTGCAGCAGTCTCAGACTTGCGCCTCAGAGCTTTTGGCTGGTAGCGGGTTTGGACTTTGACGAACGCAGCAGCCACTTCCTGCATGTCAGCGTCAGTGCCAAGGAAAATATCGTGCGGCAGGAACAGCATGTTTTCGATTGCTGCATCAGCGACCGGAGTCGGCATCACGCGCAAGTACGAAGGATGCTTCTCGCCGATCAATTGCAAAGCCGGCTGTTGGGCCATCGTCGCTTCGTATCCGCGGTTGATTGGCAAACCTTCTGCTTGTAACGTGCCAAGGAAGTCTTTGATTGCCAGGCCGTCGCACTCCTCCGGGTGATAACGCAGCACAAACATGTGAATCCCATGGCGCTTTACGCCTGGCCCAATTCCCAGCGGGCTAACACAGGAAACTTCCGAAAGGTATTCACGCAGGAGTTGAAAATTCTGCGCACGACGCTGTTGTTGTGCTTCAAACTTCTGTAAGCGGTGAAGCAATATCGCCGCCACATACTCGCTGGCGCGCATGTTGAACCCAAGCGAATGGTGGCCCCAGCGTTGTCCGCCCTGTCGCGTTCGTCCAACATTGTGAAAAGAATACGCACG
>JBKPJS010000091.1:0-16770 GCA_046730815.1 Acidobacteriota bacterium | reverse complement strand
GTTGGATGGTGCACCGTCGGTGATTGCGCGGCCGAGTGGTTCGCGTCGTGCGATTCCGGTTGATTCGGGCGCGCGGAATTGACGATCAGCACTGCTGCAACCAGCAGCAACGCCACGCCGCCTAATAATAACCAGTTCTTCTTCATATGAATTTACTCCCCAAAAATCTCAGTGCGTCATGCTCGTCGGAGTGGGCCGTAGTCTAACAAAAATTTTCCAGGAAACCGGATTCGAGCCATACACAGAATCGAGGATTGATGGTTTTGAGTAGAAGGTAACATCACTGCCGACTGCCAGCGAAGTCGTCTCCGTGTTCCAGATATCGCGAGCGCCACCGGCGGTGTAAGCTCCGATGCGAAACGACGGATGATCGGCGGTGATGCCCAGGCTGGCACGTTCGGCCGCGCGCAGTAGCTGGTTCTTGTCCGCCAGTTCCAGCCGCGTATAAAGATAGTTGCGGTCAAGAAACTTCAACGTCGACTCCGCCACATACCCGTTCAAATTAAAAATCACATCGCCATGACTCTCGTGGTTCCTGCCCCAGATAAAACTCGAGGCCCAGTTGCCGCGCTCCAACTTTCGGTTGTAACTGAGCGAAGCGGTAGTGCGACGAATGTCGCCGGGTTCGAGTGCTTCAGGGTTCTTTAGAAAGCCATGACTCACCTGCATGGACCAGTTGCTGTTTGGCGCAAACCACAATCTCGCCGAACGCGAGTTCCACGGATTCGCTTCGAAGTTGTAGCGGTTCTCACCCGGTTCACGGCCATTGAATATAGACCCTTCGAGTTTGAACCAGCGATACGTAAATCCCGTCGTCAACACTCCGAAGCTTATGTGCGATGAATCCTGCAAATGATGAGACAGCGGCGCAGAAGTGTTCTCCGATGCCGATGCTCGATGCATGAATGCATTTGGACCAAGTGCGGGCTCGCCAGGATAGCCGCCGTAAACAAACCAGCTCGCGCGTTCGCCAACAGGAACTGTGTAACTCGCACTCAGCTCCATGAACAGATCGTGCGGATGCTGTCGATCGATCAACGGCTGGCCCTTGTAGTTCTCACCGGTCTGGAAAAGTAACGGCGAGCCGCCGGGAGGAAAAGTAAAAGGCTCGGCGCTTAACATGCCACGCAGTTCGAGTGTGCCCGGCCCGGCACGCCGGACCGCGGAAGGCATAAACCAGTTTACTGACTCGAATTTTGTGACGCCTCGTGGCCCACCTTGTCGATTGACGCCGCCGACGAGGTTGTAATGAAACATCAGCAACCACTCGCCGGATTGTTTGTGCGACATCGGCATCGGGCTCGATGCAGGTTGCCATGACGTTCCCGAGCCCATTCGGCCCATCGGCATAAGGTTCGACTCGTTCTGCCCGACGCGAATGAACATCTGATCGCCGTGCATCACGAAGACACCATGGTCCATGTGGACCGGCGCCGTGGCGTCCTCAGTCATTTGCGGACTCGGCGCAGGCTTCTCGCCAGGCGTCGCCGCGGGCTTGGGTGCCGGCATCGTGTGGCCTTCGTGCTGCGCGAAGGCAGTTTGTGTGTGCGCGGCAAGAATTAACACCGCGCACAGCAGTGCGCACTTCATTGCTACTTTTTGTTGGGCGGCCCTCCGTGGCCGCCCGCCTTCGTGTCCCGCCATCGCGGGCGAAAGATGGCCGCCCCTACGGTTGCTTTACGCCTTCTTAGTCTTGGCCTTCTGCTTCATTTTGCAGCAGTCACCCTTGGCGCCGTGCTTCATGTCATGTTTCATCGTGGCGTCGTGCTTCATCGTGGCGCCATCCCTCATCATCGTGATGTCGCATGAATCACCACAACAACTGCAGCATTCGTGGTCATCTGCGTGGTTCTTCATGTCTTTTGCTTTCATCTTGCATGAATCACCACTGCAGCAACTGTGCTTTGCGTCAGGCTGGGCCGCACCCTCTTCTTTCAACGGGCACGAATCGCCATTGCAACAACAACACGATTCCATCGAGCAACACGCTTCGGCCTTTTTCTTTTGGTCGGCCTGCGCGGTGGTCTGGGCTGTAGCTGCCGCAGATGCAACCAGCAACAACCCGAGAAGCATAGCCAGGGTGGTATTTTTAAGGGGTCTCATTTTAGTTCTCCTATTTCAAAAGATTGTGACCTGGGCGCCGGACACACCAGCACCCGCGATGAGGTTTAGGAGCGATCAACCTTTAGATTAGGAAAACACAACAACGAAGGTAGGTAGGTCCACGATTGGGGGGGACCGGAACGACGAGGAAAGTGTCATGCTGTTCGGGCTTTGTTTCGATAAAGGGCAAAACAGCCACTGGGCCGCGTGCGGGATCGGGCAAGTGGCTACTGTTCTTCGAGGTGGCAGCCGTCGCGTTAACTGCCAGCGGACAATCTTTCATCATCCCGCTTGACATTAACGAGAAAGACGGCCCCGCATTCGACTGCTGAGCTTTGCGCGTGATCTGTTTCCTTGGTTTTTTGTTTGCGCAGCAGTCGTGCTCGTGTGATGTGTGACAACTCTCGGCTGCGACCACGACTGTTGGCGTCGAATCATCGTGAGCCATCGCGCTATTGCTGCAACCAAACAGGCACCCGCCGGCCATCCAGATTGAGACGCTGGCCGCGAGAAACAAACGCACTACCCGGGTGGAGAAGAACGAACCCATTGTGCGTGAAGTCTACTCCCGCCTTAGGGTTTTTGTCGAGAATAAGCTACCAATAAGGAAAGAAAGGAAGCACAAAAGCGCAACGATTGTGTAACCGCTGTCTTGGTAGCTTTACTCATCGGGAGAAAACGGAAAAAATGAGTATCGACAAAAACAAGATTAAAACCCAGGACGAGCTGAATGAACCCGCGCCGATGGATCAGGCAGGAGAACGCGCGGAAAAAGAGATGAAAAAACTGGAAGACGAGACAAAGAGAGAGGTAGCCGAAGGATTACAACAAACAGACGAGGAGGACTAACCCTTCTCCACTAACGCCTCCTCGAGAGCTTGCTTTAATTGTGACGGAGTCGCAGTGGGGTTGAAACCAATAAATCGTTTCACGATGCGTCCGTCGCGCGCGATGATAAAACTCTGCGGGATCGAGCCGCGTCCCTGCATCAACGTCTGCGCCACTTCGCGCGTCGCCCATCCGATCTGGTAATCGACTTTATACTGGCGCACAAACGCGGCAACGCTTTGCTCTGAAGCGTCCGGATCCTCGGTGGAAAGTCCAATCAGCTCCACGCCACGATCGTGAAACTCCTTATTCAGTTTCACCAGTTCAGGAGTTTCCATTCTGCATGGACCACACCACGTAGCCCATAGATTCACCAACAGGACCTTTCCGGAATAATTGGCAAGCCTTATCGGTGCGCCGCTCGCCGCCCTGTTCTCCGCATCGAGGATGGGTTGTGGCAGACTAACCAAATTGGGAGCGACACGGTTTGGGACCGCGCCTGGACGAACTGTAGCGGATGTTGCCGGGGACTGCGGATCGTTTGAATTACAACTCGAAGCGCCAAACGCAGCCAGCAATCCAAGCACGATTAGTGTGGCTACCACCCGCAGCGGTGTCCAAAACCTTACTTCGTGCGATGCTTTTTTTGGTTGTGACATTACTTCCTACTTCTTTTTGCCAAACCTGAACGATTCGAGTATCACCGGAGCCTCGCCTCTTTCGCCAACATCCTCAACAGACGATAACTCCCCGGCAAGAGATGTGCAAAGCATACTCAAGGTTGCGCCAGTCGTATTTCCTTCGGTTCCTGTCGGCAGAAACACAACTCGACCCCACAGTTTCAGGTCGCCGCGTTCAGTTCCCTTTGAAAGACCTTCCCATCTGAATTCATAACCCTGCATGGAGTTGATCTTTGTCGGACCTTCCGACACCTTCCGGTACTCCGGAATGATCTTCGCCAGCGAACTGCTGAATTCCTGCACTCGCTGCGGATAGCTCGGCAGATCCCCAACGAAAGTTCCGGTGCTGGTGTACCAACCTACCGCAAAATTCTCCTGAGTGAAATCCGGCGGCAGCGTTCGATCGACTTTCACGAAGTTGGTCGCGCCCGGCACTCCCGCCTTTGGATCACGCGCCCACCCTTGCGGGTAATAAAACGAGAAGTCGAAATAGTGCTCCGCCAACTTGCCGTCCAGTTTTTCATTTGAGTTTACAAACTGCACCGTTCCCGGCGGCGGTACGAACGTATCTTCGGGTGTTGGTGACGGCGCTTCAACCGAACTCGCGGGAGTCGGTGTACTGAGATTTGTATTCTCAACCTGGCGCTGCGGGGTTCGCTGCGCGGCCACCTCGTCCAGTCGCGGTTTGATGACGAAGAAGAACACGCCTGCTAAAGCGGCGCCACCAAGAAACAAGAGCAGAAGAACACCGGCAAGAATCCACGGCAGCTTCGACTTCTTTTTCGCAACGGGCGGCGGCGGCAATGGCGCGGAAGGCGCAGGCTGAGGCGCTCTTATTTCACCCGTCGTTGCCCGTTGCGCCTCAACAACCGGAGGCGGCGGAGTTACTGGGGGCGGCGGTGGAGTTGGGGTTACCGGTGGCGGCAGAGTTGGTGTAACGGGAGCAGGCGGTCTTGGGATGTCTGATGTGTTTGGCGATCCCGGTGGACCAGTAGTCGGGCCGGTGTTACGCGGTAATGCAACGGTTGCGGGGTAGTTCTCGATGATTGTTGCGTTGGGGTCCGGAAGGTCGCGGCTCGTCGGCAGTTCCGACGGGGCATTCAAGTCAATAGATGTCGCGCGTATCGTCGCATTCGGGTCGAAGGTTTGTGGCGCTATCAGCAGGCCACCGTCAAACGTGCAAAACTTCTGGCCTTCGTCGGGAAACGTACGATTACACTTGGGGCAACTCTTCATACACACGGACCTCGTCAGCGGGAGTCAGATTCGATCTTTCGGCACTCAATTCGCGCGAGCTTTGGCGAGCTTCTGGGCAGCGCCGGTATTATTCGGGTCAAGTTCCAGCGCGCGTTGATAGGCGCGGACTGCTTTGTCTTTCTGGTTAGACTTGAGATAGCCGTCGCCCACACCTTCAAAACCAAAAACTCCGGCAAGTTGTTTTTTCTCGCCCGCTGCTGCGAACGCGGACGCCTGCTCGTAAGTTGCTTCAGCTTCGCCGAACCGATCCATTCCGAGATACGCGCGGCCCAAAAGATTGAACGGTTGAAACGCACGCGAGCTTACTTCCGTCGCAGACTTCAAATAAGGTTCTGCTTCCTGGTATTTCTTGTAAACAACCAAATACCGACCCATTAACGTTAGCGAAGTTGGATTGCGGGCATCGAGCTCGAGTGCCCGCTTCAATACCGGCTCAGACTGTGGCCACAACTGTTCGGCTTGAAGTGAATCGGCAATCAAATTCAGTGTCGCGGGATCCTTTGCCAACTCGCTCGCTTTGTCATACAACGGCGCAGCCTCTGCCGGCCGGATTTTATTAAGCATGCGGGCGAGGTGCGCGTACGCCACTGCAAACTGCGGATCCAATTCGATCGCGCGGCGATAAGAATGCTCGGTCTCACTGTTCGCCAGTCCGCGTGCTTGCAATGCCACTCCGAGACGATCCCAACCCACTGCGTTTTTCGGATCGATTTGAACCGAACGCCGCGCAAACGATTCAGCATCGGCGAACCGTTTGGCGTTGTCGCCCCCGGCACGAGGTTGGACCAGCGTGACACTCAGCGCCACGTAAGCATCAGCGTTTGTCGGCGCCCACGTCACTGAATTCCGGTAAGCTGCTTCGGCGTCGTCCCAGCGTTGCTGGTCTGAGTATACGTTACCGAGCCCATATGCGGCGCGGGCGTCGCGCGGCTTGAGTTTCAAAATGTCCTTGTAAGCGTCTTCCGCTTCCGCAAACTTTCGCGCGTCGCGAGCCTCGTTACCTTTATCGAGTAAGTCTTCGATTCGCTCCTCAACGTTCGACGCTCTGGGGCGTGTCGGTCCGGCAGTTCGGCTGCCAGGCTTCGTGGTCGTTCCGGCTTTCTTTTTGCTCTCAGGGTTTTTGGCCCGGAAGATCCCTGCGCCGCCACCTACGTCCGCGCCTACGTCCTGGGCCGAAATACTCACAGCCGCACCCAGACCTAAACAGAGGGCGGCCACACTCAGAACTGCCGCGCGCAGTATTATGTTAGGTCTCATCACTACTCTCCTACTGCTGTTTGGATTGCTGATATCGAGACTAACCTCGGGCAAAACATCTACAGACAAAAGAACTTATGGTTCACTGAAGAATTACTGCTTTGGATTGTAGATCAGCTTCGCCGGATGATCTAATGCCTTGCGTCAAAATAGGTCCTTATAGATCTATCATTATCACGGGCTCCGAACCAGACGAAAGCCCAATAGCGTCGTCTTGGTTGAAGGTGGAACAAATTCGCGCATGCAAGAAGTTACCGGAGCGTCGGATCTTGCCGGATCGCTGACGTAACAACCACCGCGAATAGCGACCCAATCCATCGTGCTGGGGGGAACTACCGCCGGATTGCCCGGATAGACTGAGACTTTTGAGGAGGTCCATTCCCAAACGTTTCCGATCATGTCAAGAATGCCCCACCTGTTTTTCCCATTTGGACGAGAACCTACCGGCGCCGGAGTGGCTTCCTTAAGCACTGCGACCCCGTTTTGCCATTCCGGACCCCAGGGATAAAGGTCGCCTCTTTCACCGTTGCGCGCAGCAAACTCCCATTCCTGCTCAGTCGGCAGACGGTAATTAACGCCATCGCGTTTCGATCTCCAGGCAGCAAACGCATTCGCATCGTCAAACGATATGTTCACGACCGGCCACAGTTCTTGTCCAAACGGAGGCCTCGTCCCCGCCCAATGACTGGGCGCCACGTGCTTGGTTTCGCCGACGAACTCCGCATATTCCGTGTTGCTAACCTCCGTGCGATCCATCAGGAACTGCTGGACGATCACAGGATGGGCCGGCGTTTCCTGAGGAGGACCAGTTTTGCGTCCCATCAGAAAGCTTCCGCCGTCGATTGCTACCAGATCAGCTTTGGTCGCTGCAGGAACGACTGGCGTTGGAGTCGGACCCGGATTAGCCGGACCAGATCCGGATCGAAAGACGAGGTAAGCACTGATGCCGGCGCCTGCCAGTACGAGCACCGCTACGGCCGCTCCAACAAGTAGGAGCGGGGAGGGTCCTTTCCGCTTTGGACCAAAATCCACAACCATCGTCTTGCGTGGTCCAGGCGCTGGAGTACCGCTCGCAACCAGCTCGGGTGAAGTCGCACTTGCCTGCACGTGTGTGGTCTCAGGATCGACTGAAGGCGGCATGCTGCCCGCAAGTCGTTCGAGTCTTTCTTCGAGCTCTCTCGCTTGGAGAGACATCCGCTCGAGTTTTTCCTGCTGTTCCTGTTCTCGCCGATCTCGTGCCTGCTCTTTGAGGTCCTTATCTAATTGCGCGCCGCTGACAGTTCCGGCCATCGAGTCGAAGGAAGCGCCGAAATTTGTTTCCTGTGCGATTGGAGGCTGAGTTGCCGTCCCCGACAACTTGGAAGCTTCATTGATCGGAGACGTCGTGGTTGAAGCAATCGTCCGGTTCGGATCCCGGTTAGGATCCATTGCCACTGTTTCCCGCAATGCAGACACGACGACCGGCGCGGAGTTCAATGCCGCATGAAGCTCTTTCAGGAAAGTTGGGACTGACTCGATGCGTGCGGAAAGTTCTTTCTCCAAAGCATGACGCACAACAGCCTCGATCGCGGGCGGGACTGAAACACCCATCGAATGAAAACTCGGCGGTGGAAGCGTGAGGTGCTTCTTCATGATCGACGGAATTGAAGAACCTTTGAAAGGCACTTCGCCGGCGAGCATTTGGTACAGAATGACGCCCAGACTATAGATATCGGCGCGCGCGTCCGGCTCCTCGTCGCCCCATTGCTCCGGCGCCATGTAGAAAGGTGAGCCCATCAGCCCACTCGTTTGCGCTTGAATGAACGAACCGAGTAACTCGCCCGATTTTATTTTGGCCAGACCAAAGTCGAGTATCTTGACGCCTTCCGCAATCGGAACATCGTCCTGGACCATGATGTTCAGCGGCTTCAGATCGCGATGCACGATATTCTGCCGGTGGGCCGCGCCCACGCCTGAAGCAATGGCGCTGATGAATTCCCACGCGCGCTGCGGCGACATTGCTCCTTCGGTAGCGAGTATCTCCTGAAGCGATCGCCCTTTCACAAACTCCATCACCAGAAAAGGCATCGTGCCGCGCACAACGCCAAAGTCGGTGACAGCGATAATGTTCTGATGGCGGATCGCCGCGGCCGCGAGGGCCTCCTGGCGAAAGCGCGTGGTGAGCATCGGATCGTTACCAACAAGATCCGGCAAGATCACTTTTATGGCATGAGGGGTTTTAAGAAAGATGTGCCGCGCCTGGAACACAACACCCATGCCGCCTTGCCCGAGCCGACGTTCGAGCAGGTAGCGTGCATCAAGCGTAGTTTCACCTAAAAGGGACGGCGCAGTCTCGTCACCATCCTCGGGACAGTGAGTTATTTCGTCGGGGTAGCAGCGCCTACAGACGGGACACTCTTTCATCTATTCAGGACCCACCGGTTACACAGGTTATCACGGATTGATCCGTGAAATCTGTGTAATCTGTGGAATAAGGTCACCGTATCACGACGTTCACGAGGCGACGCGGAACGATGATCACCTTCACTACCTCGTGACCATCAATCAATGTACGCACCCGTTCGTCGGCGAGGGCGGAAGCGCGGAGTTCTTCTTCGGAAACGTCAGGGGCGACAATCACTCGCGATCTGAGTTTTCCATTCACCTGGATCGGAATCTCCAATTCTTCGCGCTGCGCGAGTCCAGGATCCGCAACGGGCCATCTTGGCACTTCGTGCAGCAGCCCGCCTGTGTGTCCCAATCCTTCCCACATTTCCTCTGCAACATGCGGCGAGAAAGGAGCCAGCATTATTACCAGTGCCTCGAGCGCTTCGCGCAAAGCAAAAACATCTTCTGCCGAAACGTTCGACGGCTCCGAGTCAACAACCTGACTGAACAGGAAGTCAGCGATCTGATTGAACAGCTCCATCAACGCAGCAACACTCGTGTTTAAGTGCAACTGTTCGAAGTCACTCGTTACTTTGGCGATGGTTTGGTGCGTCTTCCTTCGTAACGCTCTCGACCGAGAATCAGTACCACCTGCGGTAGCGGGTGAGTTAGACAATCGCTCCCGACATTTCCAAACCATCGTGTAGACGCGTCTCAGAAAACGTACTGCTCCTTCGATGCCCGTTTCAGACCAGCGCAACTCGTTTTCCACGGGCGCCGCAAACAGCACGAACAGCCTCGTCGCGTCGGCGCCAAATGCCGCGATCATCTCGTCCGGATCGACTCCGTTTCCGAGACTCTTCGACATCGCTTTCCACTCGTCAGTTCCCTCAATGCGGTTCGTCACCATTCCCTGTGTTAACAACCTCTTCACAGGTTCGTCGAAGTGGACCAGGCCGATGTCGCGCATGAACTTGGTCCAAAAACGCGTGTAGATCAAATGCATCACTGCGTGTGAATCGCCGCCGATGTACTGGTCTACCGGCGTCCACTGTTCGGCCATAGCGGTATCAAAGGGCTTGGCATCGTTGCGTGGATCCAGGTAGCGAAAGAAATACCAGGACGAATCAACAAACGTATCCATCGTGTCAGTATCACGCCGCGCCGGACCATGACACTTCGGACACGTTGTGTTCACAAACTCCGGCACGCCTGCCAACGGCGACTCGCCCGTGCCGGTGAAGGCCGCGTTTTCCGGCAACACCACCGGCAATTGTTCGTAAGGCACCGGCACCATGCCGCACTTATCGCAATAGACGACTGGCACAGGCGCGCCCCAGAACCGCTGTCGCGACACACCCCAATCGCGAATGCGATATGTCACCGCTGGTTCACCGAATCCGTTCTTCTTTGCGTGAGCGGCCATTTCCCCCATTGCGACTTCCGACAGCTTGCCGCCCCAATCGCCGCTATTGATCAAAACACCGTAATCGATGAACGAGTGCTTCATCTCGGCTGAAGCGTCGCCCGCCGTTGTCGGCACCGGTTCAGCAGTCAATTGTTCATGACTGACCGGAGCAATGACCTGCCTGATTGGCAACGAGTACTTCTGCGCAAACTCGAAGTCGCGCTCGTCATGAGCCGGAACGCTCATCACTGCGCCCGTGCCATACTCCATCAGGACATAGTTCGCCACCCACACCGGAATGGTCTCGCCACTGAACGGATTGATAGCGAGCACACCGGTGTTGAGTCCTTCCTTTTCCTCTTCACCTACTTCGCGGCCCGACGCTCTTTCGCTTTTTACTTTCTCCGAGAACGCTTCGATGTCGGCCTTGAGTGCAGAGCCCTCGAGTAACTCAGCGAGCAATGGGTGTTCTGCTGACAACACTACGGACGTTGCGCCGAAGATAGTGTCGATGCGTGTGGTGAACACACGAACCTTCTTGTCACTGTCCTTGATTGGGAAGTCGACGAATGCGCCTTCGCTGCGACCGACCCAATCGCTTTGACGTTTCAAAACTTTCTCGGGCCAGCCGGCTTCGATCTGTTTGATGTCGGCGACGAGTTGCTCCGCGTAATCAGTGATTCGCAGGAACCACTGTTCCAGATCTCGCTTCTCGACTTGAGTACCACAGCGCCAACACACACCTCCCGACGACTGTTCGTTCGACAGCACGGTCTGTTCTTTCGGACACCAGTTGACCTGTGAGACTTTCTTGTAAGCCAAACCGCGCTCGAGCATTTTCAGAAAGAACCACTGGTCCCATTTGTAATAGTCAGGCCGGTGGGCAGCGATCTCCCGCGACCAGTCGTAACTGGTGCCAAGGCGCTGCAACTGGCCGCGCATGTGCACGATGTTCTCTTCGGTCCAATCGCGCGGGTTCACGCCACGTTTGATCGCGGCCTGTTCGGCAGGCTGGCCGAAGCTGTCCCAGCCGAAGGGATGCAACACGTTGAAGCCCTGCAAGCGTTTGAACCAGGCGAGCGCGTCGCCAATCGAGTAGTTGCGCACGTGCCCCATGTGCAGGAAGCCTGACGGGTAGGGCAGCATCTCGAGACAGTAGAATTTCTCGCGCGGATCGTCAGTTTTTGCCTCGAAAACGCCGGTTTCGCGCCAGCGTTGCTGCCACTTGCTTTCGATCTGTTCAGGAAAGTATTTTTCGTCCATAACGTTATCCAATCATACACGTAACATGTTTCACGGAGCCGCACAAAGCACTTCACAGCTTCGTCCGGTAATCTTGATTACTTTGTGAAATGGAATCGCCGCCCCGCCAGACCACGCGCTTAGGCGCGTCGCAGAAGCGGCATCGTTAGGACGAGTTTAGTGAGTGACTGCCACGAACTCATGGGTTGCATTGTAATTAAATTTGTTATGCCCGTCTAGCTTTCGGACGCGCAGGTTTACGCAACTGCTCTTGCATATAAGAACGCATAAGGAAATTGATTAGATTTTCGTAACCGGCTCCCCGACTTTGAAACCACTGCAAGACATCGCGATCGATTCGCAGCGTTAACTCGTCTTTAGGTTCAGTAAGCATGTTACGTCGAACGACCCTGTGACGTAACATTTCTCGCCTAAGCTCCGGGATTTCAGAAAAATCGATATCTTCATCCCTCATTGCGTCGAGCCGCTTGAAGTCAGTTCCTAATTTCTTTGAAGTACGTGATTTCTTCATGTTTTGAAGCCCAGCGGGCTGAGATCAATCTAATAACGTTTCCGGTTTCTGTGTGAGCTATTGCAACAACACGTCCTCTAAATAAACCCAGTGTCCGGAATCTGTCCTCATTATAGACATACCGGTCATCTAAAAAGGTGACCGGCTCGCCTGCGAATACCTCTGCCACGTCCGCAAAATCAATTCCATGACGCCACAGATTAGAGCGGCGCTTGGCCTCGTCCCATTCAAAGAGTACGTGAGGTCCCATGTGAGGATGTAGTTACGGGATTGTAACTACATCAACTCTCCGAAACAAACGAACGCAGCATTGCGAGGTTTTTGAGATCGGCGCGGGGATCGTCGTAGGGGGTTTCGAGGATGAAGGCGGCGTGCTTCAGTTTTGGATGTTGTGCGACGCGGCGCAGGGCGTCGGCGCCGATGTGGCCTTCGCCAATGTGCCAGTGCCTGTCGACGCGAGAATTATATGCAGCGCGCGAGTCGTTGAAGTGGATCGCGCGAACGTTTTTGAGTCCGACAGTCTTTTGTACTCGTTGAAGCAATGCGCCGAGACCGTCCTCCTCGCGAATGTCGTAACCTGCGGTAAAAGCGTGTGCCGTGTCGAGACAAACGCCAAGCGGAATCTTCGGACACGCTCGCATGATCTGGTCGAGATGTTCGAAACGATGGCCAATGCAGTCGCCTTGCCCGGCGGTGTTTTCCAGCAGGATACGTAGCGAACCAAACTTGAAACCCTTGCACGCGATCTTCAGGCTCTTTGCACACAACGAAATCCCGTCAGCTTCGCACGCGCCGCGTGCACTTCCCGGATGGACCACCAAATAATCAACGCCAAGGAGCAACGCCCTTTCGACTTCCTCACGAAACGATTCCCGCGATTTCGCCAGCATCAAATCATCAGCCGTCGCAAGATTCACAAGGTAGTTACAGTGGATTAAGACCGGCGAGAGCTTCGTTTGCTTTCGTATCTTCCGAAACAAGAGCACGTCTTCGAGTGTCAACGGCTTGGCCATCCACCCGCGCGGATTGCGAGAGAAGAGTTGCACTGTGTCGCAGCCTGTGTCTTTCGCGACTAGCAGCGCGTTATGAACACCGCCTTTGATCGGCGCGTGAAATCCGATCCTGGGTTTAGTGGCCACCGAGTGCCTCCATCACGCGCAACATATTCCCACCGAGAATCTTGTCAACATCACTCTCGGTGTACCCACGACGCAAAAGCTCCTTCGTGAGATTTGGCAAGTCAGCAACCGTTGCGAGATCAGATGTCGTGATCTGCACTCCATCGAAATCAGAACCTATCCCGACGTGGTCCACACCTGCAATTTTCACGATGTGATCGATGTGGTCCACTATGCGCGAAACTTTAACCGGAGGTAGCCGTTTCGCGTATTCGCGTTGGCGCACTCGATCGCGTGCAAGCTTCTTGTGAACTGCATCGCCGTGCTCGGCCTCTGATGCTTGTTGGACCATTGTCGCTATCTCGCCATCAACTTGTTTTTTTAATGCTTGCCAGCCGGGTTCGAGGTGTTCCGGGTAGAAGATCACGTTAACTACGCCGCCAGTCTTCGCGAGCGCGCGGATCATATCGTCAGTTAAATTTCGCGGCACGTCTGCAATTGCCCTGCACGCTGAATGTGTAGCGATGACGGGCGCTGTAGACGTGTTCACGATGTCCCAAAATGTTTTGTCTGACACGTGTGAAACGTCGACCATCATCCCGAGGCGGTTCATTTCGCGCACAACATTCTTGCCGAAGTCGTTGAGCCCACGCGTGAGACCAACGTCGTCACCTGACGACCCTGCCCAACTCGTACTGACGCTCCACGCCGGTGACATATATCTAACACCCAAATCGTAGTAGCGCTGGACGTTCTCCAGGTGTTCATCGATGGCATATCCGCCTTCAAGTCCCATCAATGCGGCGATCTTTCCTTCCCGAACCGCACGCCGGATGTCGTCAGCGGAAGTGGCCAGCAACCACGTCTCTGGATGCTTCTCAGCAAGTTCTCTAATCGCCGTAATTTGATCATCAGCTCGCTTCACGGCTTTTGCGCCGCGTCCACCAAACAACTGCGGTTCGACCCAAATCGAAAAGAACTGCGCGTCCAACCCGCCGGCTTTCGCGCGCATCGCGTCGAAATGGCCATCGCTGAGTTGCTGCTGGATATCGACGTGTTCGTCGAGCAGGCGCTGCGCGGTGTCAGCGTGCATGTCAATGGCGATCGCTCGTTGATGGATCGAGAGTGGATCGCTGGCAGCGTTTTGGGTCATGGGTGTAGTGTTCTGGTTCATCATCTTATTATGGCAGCCTGAAAGAAACGTAGAGAGCAAAAAGAAGGTAATCAGGGTACGACCTGTGAGGAATTTTCGGTCGTTTGTGGAAAAGATCCACCAGTTAATCGTCTCTTGTTTAAGGGGTCGCATTTTCGCTGTTACGCAAGCATGATTGCAGGCGGCAGGCGTTCTTGCAAAGCGCACGAGAACTACTGTATTGTGCCCTGTTTGAAACCCACTGGCGCACATAACAAGGATCTGGATTTCCCACTTGTTGAAGTATTCTGCGCGGCAAAGATGAGGGCCTTCCCCCTCGATCTCGGTATATCCTGAAGGAGTAAACAACATGTTCTCAAAAGACGGCAATACGAAAGACATTAAAACACCACGCATCGTCGACGTTGTTTGGCACAACGGAGAGTTTATCAATTGGAACGATGCGAAGGTGCATGTGATGTCGCATGTACTGCACTACGGTTCGAGTATTTTTGAAGGCATCCGGTGTTACTCCACCAAGCAAGGCCCCGCCGTCTTCCGCCTGCGCGAACACATGCAGCGGTTTCTCAATTCAGCCAAGATTTACCGGATGGACCATCCGTGGACGTTGGACCAGTTATGTTCAGCAGCAATCGAACTGGTCAAGCGCAGCGGTATGGACCAGTGCTACCTCCGGCCAATTCTCTTTCGAAGTCTTGACGAAGAGCATCCGGCGTTCGGCGTTAATCCATTTCCCAACCCGCTTGCCTGCTACATCGGCGGGTGGGACTGGGGCAAGTATCTCGGCGACGAAGCGATTGAACAGGGCGTGGACGTTTGCGTTTCTACCTGGAACCGCTTAACACCTAATTCGATGCCTGCGATGGCAAAGAGCGGCGCAAACTACATGAACTCGCAGTTGATCAAGATGGAAGCGCTTTTGAACGGCTTCGCGGAAGGTATCGCGCTTGACGACCGTGGCTATGTGTCTGAAGGCTCCGGCGAAAACATCTTTTTGGTACAGGGCGACATCGTTTTAACGCCGCCACTATCTTCTTCGATTCTTCCCGGCATCACTCGCGACAGCGTTATTCAGATCTGTCAGGAACTGGGCATTACGATCAAAGAGCGGACGATTCAACGCGCGGCGCTCTACGTCGCCGACGAGCTCTTCTTTTCCGGCACAGCCGCCGAAATCACGCCGATCCGGTCAGTCGATCGCATCAGCGTCGGCCAGGGCGGACGTGGTCCAATAACCGAGAAAATTCAGAAGCTGTTTTTCGAGATCACCAAAGGTGAGCGCCCGGCGCCCGGTGATTGGCTCACGTATGTCAGGGAGCAGAAGCCAGCCGCGACCGACAATAACGGCTTTACATCGGCGGCGGTCCGGAAAGATGACAGCGACACCGCTCCGATTCTGTCTTTCCAAACTGCCGCTCGCGATTAAGAGATCCATCCACAGATTACGCTGTATCTGCGTAATCTGTGGATAAAAACAGAATTATTGACGGACCACATACCCTCAGGCTATATTCAAACAGCCTGGCCTCCTCACGCGATTAATACTCGCACAATCAGCCTTTCCTAGTTCCGCAAACGTTTTCAGGATCTTTCATGGCCGTAAAAATCGACGATCTGCTTCGAGTCGCTTCCAGTCATAACGCTTCCGATCTCCACCTGAAGGTGGGGGCGTTTCCAGTCATGCGTATCGGTGGCGAGCTTCATCCAGTCGCCGACGCTCCTCGTTTGAAGCAGGAAGACACCTTGGACATGGCGTTCTCGATGATGTCCAATCGACAAAAGCAACGCTTTAAAGAAGTATCGGAAGTCGACATCGGCTACGGCGTGTCCGGCCTCGGACGCTTTCGCGCGAACATCTTTCAGCAGCGCGGCACCGTGATCATCGTGCTTCGCGTTATTCCCGATCATACAAAGACTGCCGCACAGCTCGGTCTGCCGCCAGCGATAGAAAAAATCGCTGAGGAACGGCGGGGACTGATCCTGGTCACTGGCGCAACTGGTTCGGGAAAGTCAACAACACTGGCCGCGATGATCGATTGCATCAACTCGTCGCGCAGCGGGCATATCGTGACCATCGAAGATCCGATCGAGTTTCTGCATCGCGACAAGCAGTCGTTCGTGACGCAGCGTGAAGTCGACGTCGATACGCGTTCGTTCGCCGAAGCTCTCCGCGGCGCGTTGCGACAGGATCCTGACGTGATACTCGTCGGCGAAATGCGTGATCACGAAACGATTGAAACCGCACTGACTGCTGCGGAAACGGGGCACCTGGTGCTTTCAACTCTGCACACACTCGATGCCACCGAAACTATCACGCGTATCGTTTCGTCGTTTCCAGCACACCAACAAAGATCGGTTCGCCTTCAGTTGGCGGGAATTCTCAAAGCAGTGATTTCGATGCGTTTGGTGCGGGCGGCAAAGGGTGCAGGGCGTGTGCCGGCAATCGAAGTGCTCGTCTCCACCGCATTCATTCGCGATCACATCATCAACGAGGAGAAGACCTACTTGATTCGAGAAGCGATTGCCGCCGGCACCTCACAATACGGCATGCAGACTTTCGATCAGTCGTTGTTTCACCTGCTTCAGTCGCGACTCATTACAACGGAAGAGGCGCTGCACAACGCGAGTAATCCGGACGAATTCAAGATGCGTGTCTCAGGTATCTACTCGGCTGACGATACTCTTACCAACATGACCACCCCCGCCACATCCACCCCGCCTCCACCCGCCCGCAACGAGCCCGAAAGTATCTTCGTGAAGCACTAGCACGGGCAAGACTGCGCCTCAGATGAACGCGGATCAATACAGATGAGACATTTCTGATC
>JBKPJS010000090.1:0-6147 GCA_046730815.1 Acidobacteriota bacterium | reverse complement strand
GAAAAAGGCTGCTGAAGAAGCCCGGGAAGCAGTTAGAGAGGAAGCGCCTGCACCCGAAGAAGAAGCTCAACCATCGTACGACCCCGCCAGTGAATATGCAGAGCCGCCCGCGGCTGCGCGTGAAGTTGAACCATCGTTCTCTGGTGCCGAAACGATTGAAAGCTACGAACCTGCGTCCGTGGAACCCGAGTCGTTCGTTGAGGCTGTCCCGGTTGAGGAAGCGGCTGGAGTGTTTGAAGATACTCCCGCCCCGGCAGAAGCACCTCCAACGCGGGAAGAGTCTTCAACGTGGATTCCGACGCCGGGGGAGGCTTCACCGGTGGGAGCGCCGCGCAGGCGTTATGGGCAGGATGCAGAATTGCCGGTTGAAGTCTCGAGCGAAGAAGAGAGGCGTTTACACAACGACGCTCGCCGTTTTGCGCGACTGCTGATCTCCGAAATCAAGTTGTACAACGAGCAGAAGGTTGCGGAAGGACGATACGAGCACGACTTGTACGACCGTTTGCGTGAATACATCGATCGCTCTCGCGACATGTATGATAAACGCGTGAAGGCGGAAGTCGCGGCTCGCTACGATTACTTCCACGGAGAATTGGTAAACACTCTCGCTGAGGGTGACGTTTCAAAACTCGGGTCAAACTACCCGGGAGCAACGGTCAACGCCTGAGCTTCAGAGTAGTTCAGTTTACAGGATTTACACGATTATCAGATTGACATGTAAATCATGTCTGATCCTGAAATCCTGTAAAATGGCTTTCGTGTAATGGCCAAGCATCGTTTACCAATTATCCTTGCCGGTGTGGCCCTGATCGCTGTCGCCTCACTTCCATATGTCATGAGCGCGAGCTGCCGGACCCGGCAGCAAACTCCCGCTGAACAGAAAGCTCTCGAAAGCCTTCGGAGCATGACGCGCAACGACGTGTTGCCCGATGAGAACGTTGTTGCCGGAATCGAGAACCAGTTTCCACGCACTAAGACCGCAGCCCTGGCTCGCATCCTGCGCGCGCGAATCAAGTCCAACGCAAAAGATTTCGCCGGCGCAGCTTCGCTGCTGGATTCAAAAGTGATTGACGACTATACGTCGCTCGCCGATTACGCGCTCTCAATGCGGGGGGAAGCTCTCGAACTCGCCGGAAAGACGCAGGAAGCACGCGCCATCTACCAGCAGTTGCTGCAAGCACATCCGAGTTCGTTACGCGCCCATGACGCTGCGCTTCGAGTGGCGGACTTGATGATGAAGGGCGGCGACGCCGCAGCGGTGCCACTCCTTCTCAAAGGACTCGCTGAAGCCAACGACGCCGCGGCCTTGCTCGTAACGGCTAAAGCCTACGAACAGACTTCCGATCCGAATCGCGCACTCGCGTCGTACCGGCGACTCTATTTCTTCGCACCGGATTCGACGGAGAGTGCCGAGGCTGCAACTTCAATAACAAAGCTTGGCTCAACTTTATCGCCGGCCAGCGTCGAAGAAGCAATTACGCGCGCTGACCGTCTCTACCGGGCAAAGAAGTTTAATGACGCACTGACGGCGTACACCGACGCGTTCGCAAAATTTCCCGCGACCGCCACAACTGAAAACCAGCTTCGCCGCGGTATTGCTGCTTACAGTGTGAGAAAAACGGCCGATGCCGTTGCGGCTTTGAGCACGATTCCCACTTCCGCCGGTGAAACACGAGCGGAAGCAGTGTTCTATCTTGCGCAAACATACGCGCGAGCCAAACAATGGGAACAGGCACGAGCGACTGCCGAAGAACTGCGCCGCACATTTCCCAACAGCAACTTCACTCCTAAGACGTTCGTTGCCGTGGGCCAGATCGCGCAAGACGCGAAGAACCAAACAGACGCTTCATATTTCCTGCGCGCGGCGGTCAACGGATTTTCCAGTTCAATCGAAGTGGCCCAGGCCCAGTTTGATCTTGCATGGGAAGCGCACGACGCAAAGAACTATTCCGAATCGTCGCGAATGCTCACCGAGCATCTTGCCTTTTACGCCGACAGGAACACCGACAACCGCGGGCGCGCTGGTTACTGGGCCGCGCGCGACTCTGAAAGAGCAGGCAAACTTGCAGAAGCCAGAGCGCTCTACGAGGCGATGCAGGCGCGTTACGACGCGAACTGGTATGGCTACCTTGCCAAGATACGATTGGATGCGTTGAGCCGAACTACTCCAGCGAAGAATTTTCCCGCGGATTCGATCGTTGCGCGTGCTATCGCCAATTTGAAAACGGTTACTGTTGCAGAGGAAACAGCCAGCGCCGAAGAGGACACTCGCATCGTCAAGGCCGATCAGTTGTGGAATGTCGGACTCGACGATTGGGCTTTGAAGGAGTTGGCGAAAGCGGGTGAGAACGCGCCGGATAGTCCAAAAGTTAACCTGGCAATCGCGAAAATTTATCGCTCTGACGAAGACAACGTTCACGCGCTGAACACACTGCGGCGCAGCTTCCCGGATTATTCGCAGATGAAGCCGGAAGAGATGACACGCGAAGAATGGGACGTGTTCTATCCGCTCGCTTACTGGGACATCATCGTTCAGGAATCGAGGACGCGTGATCTCGACCCGTATCAGGTTGCGGGTTTGATACGACAGGAGACGATCTTCACCACGCGCGCGCGTTCGGGAGCCAATGCTTACGGACTGATGCAGGTGCTTGTGCCGACTGCGAGACTCACCGCGCGAAAGTATGGCTTGAGCCGTGAGATCACTGCGGAAACGCTTTACGAACCGCGTTTGAATATTCAGCTTGGCACTGCTTACCTGCGCGATCAGATCGACAAGTTTGGACGCATCGAGTACGTGGCGGCTGCGTACAACGCGGGACCGTTGCGAGCGGTGCAATGGAAAGCGTCGCTGCCGTTCGAGATCGATGAGTGGGCGGAAGCTGTTCCTTTCAAGGAAACGCGCGGGTACATTCAGGGCGTGGTGCGGAACCGATTACAATATCTGCGGCTGTATGATGACAAGGGAAACTTCCGGCCGGAAGTCGGGTCGCGCGCAGTTACGGCGGATCCGAACGTGCGCAAGCGACGCGTGACTGGCGGCGGTGAAGAGTAGCCACGGATAAACACGGATTTTTTACGGATTATGAAGTTAGTATTTGTGGCGTTGTTGTTTTTATTAGTCACGCCCGGGGTTCGAGCGCAATCGGCTCTAACGATCACAAGTGAACCAAACGCCATCGTTTGGATTGACGAGATAAGACGAGGAACAACTGACCCTTCGGGAAAACTCGCCCTCACGAAAGTCTCACCAGGCCGGCACTCCGTTCGTGTTCGAGCCAACGGTTTCAAAGAAACAACTACTGCATTACTGCCTGGCCAGCGCACTCTCGCTGTCAAACTCCTACCCACCCCAGATCAGGCTGAACTGTTGTTCCAACAGGCCGAAACGGCACGCGAACAGGCACGCGACGATCCGGGTCGACAGAAAGCTGCCGATCTTTATCGTGAAGCGATCAAGTTGCGACCCGCGTTTCCTGCGGCTCGCGTCGGGCTTGCGCGTGTGTTGCTCGATCTCAATCAGTTCAAAGAAGCCCACGCGGAGATCGATGCTGCCCGTCGATCAAGACCTGTGTACGCGGAAGCTTCGGCGGTTGAGGGACGCATCTATCGCGAAGAGGCGTTTGCCGACGATGCGGTTCGTTCTTTTCGACGCGCAATCAGGGAAGGCGGAGGAGTTCAACCTGAAGCTTATGTCGGACTCGCGCGCGTGCTCGAAGACAAAGGACAGGTCGCCGAAGCCATCGTTGAATTTCGCAAAGCGTTGGCTCAACTCTCGGACAGCGAGCCGGTGATCTATCAAATGCTCGGCGCTGCGTACGAAAGAATCGAAAAGCCGAAAGAAGCCGTGGCGGCTTATGAAAAATACCTACAGTTGGCTCCGAACGGCAGCTATGCAGCGGCGATTCGCTCCATCCTCGATCAACTCAAACGCGAAGCCGCAGGCGAACAGATCATTCCTTAAATCCGTGTAATCCGCGGTTAAAATTGCTTCGCGAACACGTTTTGTGTAACTTTGTGCCTTCGTGTCAACACCATGACCACAGCATCAACCTCAAAGAGTCGCCACGTATCGCGCAAGGCGAGTTTGTTTACCGAGTCAGTGATTCGGGAAATGACTCGCGAGGCCTTGAAGTACGGGGCCGTGAATCTGTCGCAGGGCTTCCCGGATTTTTCCGCGCCTGAAGACATTAAGCGCAGGGCCAAGGAAGCGATTGATCAGGACATCAATCAGTATGCGATCACGTGGGGCTCGAAAGATTTTCGCGACGCGATCGCGGCCAAGACGCATTCTTACCTCGGATTCCAAATCGATCCGGAAACAGAGATCACCGTCACCTGCGGTTCAACCGAAGGCATGATCGCCGCGATGATGGCGACGGTTGACCCCGGCGACGAAGTCATCGTCTTTGAACCTTTTTACGAAAACTATGCGCCGGACGCGATCCTCTCCGACGCGCATCCGCGATACGTGCCGCTGCGTGCGCCGGAGTGGAGCTTCGATCGCGACGAGTTGCGGGCGACCTTCAACAAAAAGACGAAGGCGATCATTGTCTGTAATCCAAATAACCCGACCGGGAAAGTGTTTAGCCGCGAGGAGATGGAATTCATCGCCGGACTTTGCCAGGAGTTCGACGCTCTTTGCTTCACCGACGAGATTTACGAGCACATTCTCTACCCGCGCGAGAACGCAGACATTCACCACATTTCGATGGCCCAACTCGATGGTATGCGGGAACGGACCGTCGTGGTCAACTCGATGTCGAAGACTTACTCCGTCACTGGTTGGCGTGTTGGTTACTGCATCGCACCTCCGGAGATCACCGGCGCGATTCGGAAGGTCCACGATTTTCTAACGGTGGGCGCGGCTGCGCCGCTGCAAGCCGCGGGTGCTTACGCTTTATCGCTGCCGCAGGAGTACTACGACACGTTGCAAAAGGATTATCAGGCGCGTCGAGATCTGCTGTTGCCGGTGCTCGAGCAGTCAGGATTCAAAACGTTTGTTCCCGACGGTGCTTACTACATCATGACCGACATCTCCGCGTTTGGGTTCTCGGATGACGTTGAGTTTACTCGGCATTTGATTCGCGAAGTCGGCGTTGCTTGTGTGCCTGGATCGAGCTTTTATAGCGTGCCCGCGATGGGAGCGCAGCAGGTCAGGTTCTGTTTCTGCAAAAAGGACGAAACGCTCCACAGCGCCGCCGAGCGGCTAGCGAAGTTGAAATAAAGGCCCATCCACAGGTTACACAGATGACTCATACAATGATCCATAAAATCTGTGTAATCTGTGGATGGCTTGTTCTCTTAATCACTCCGGTTCCCGCCCAACAGTCGCCCGATCCCGAATTCAATACCTCCATCGACAACCCGGCTTACAAAAAAGAAGGCCCGCGGGTGATGTTTGATGAAGCGCATCACAATTTCCACACCATTGAAGGCCGCTATAAACCATTCTTCGATCTACTGCTCAACGACGGCTATCGCGTGGTCCGCAATCGTCAACCGTTCACCAAGACCACGCTCAGCAGTTACAAGGTGCTCGTGATTTCAAACGCCTTAGGCGCCGAAGAAGATGATGACGAGGGCGCCGACAAACCCGCATTCACGGAGGAAGAATGTGAAGCGGTACAGGATTGGGTAAAGAATGGCGGCGCGTTGCTGCTGATTGCCGACCACGCTCCGTTCGGTGGCGCGGCAGCGACACTCGGTGCACGCTTCGGCGTCGATATGAGTAAGGGCTACACGTTCGATCCGGAAAACTCAGTCGCTGGAAGTCCCACACAACTGATCTTCTCCCGTGAGAACAAACTTCTCGGCAGTCATCCGATAACCGAGGGTCGAAACGAAAAGGAGCGGCTCAACCTCGTGCGCAGTTTTACGGGACAATCGTTGAAAGGCCCGGAAGGCAGTATTGGAATTCTGAAGCTGTCAGAGCGGGCCACGGACTCTCCTAATTACCAGGCGCAAACGTCCATTTCAGCAGCCGGACGATCACAAGCCATCGCTTTGAAATTCGGTAAGGGTCGCGTGCTGGTCCAGGGCGAGGCGGCGATGCTTTCGGCGCAAGTGTCCGGACCGGAAAACAGCAGGATGGGAATGAACGTGCCCGGCAACGACGACAAGCAATACGCGCTCAACGTTATGCAC
>JBKPJS010000089.1:0-3155 GCA_046730815.1 Acidobacteriota bacterium | reverse complement strand
CTTGTAGGGTGGCCCTCCGTGGCCACCCGTCGTTGAATCAGACTAGAAACGGCTGGCCACAGAGGGCCACCCCTACAAAAAATTCACTCGCGAATCATCGCGTACATGAATTGATCGATTGTCTGACCATCTTTGGTAACGCTCTTCCTCAAACGTCCTTCAAATGCGTAACCCGCTTTTTCAAGCACTCGCGTGGACGCGCGATTCCATTCGAAGACATGCGCGTACAAACGACAAATGTTGTAATTCGAAAATGCATGGTCCGTCACGGCGATTAGCGCTTCGGTAGCAATGCCGCGTCCCCAGAACTCTTCGCCAAGCCAGTATCCAATCTCAGCGGAGCGGTGGGCCACGTCCGGTTGCAAGGTGAAGCCTATACCACCAACCGCTTCACCGGCTACAGCAATCGCAAAATTCGTCTCCGGTTTATGACTAACAACGCTTTCGAGCCAGCTTCGGGCATCGGCGCCAGTGTAAGGGAAAGGAAAGCGATCGCGAAGATTGATCGATACGTTTCTGTTGTTCGCATGACGCACAATTGCATCCCGATCTCTCCACTCCCAACTACGCACACTGCATGATGCCAATTGTCGATTCACGTTGTTTGCACTCGCGGCAACACAGCCGCACCGCGCGGCAGGATAAAACCATCGCCGCTTCCCGCCTGCTCCAGTGCTTCGGAAATGGTTCGCACAGGAAGTATTCTCATTCGCTTCACAATTTCACCAGGAAGTTCCGAGACCAAACAGACGCGATGACGCTCGGCCTTAGTCAAGAGTGCCCACGCAGTTTGGCCGTTGACTTCATAACCATTGACCAGCTCCGCTTCCAGCGCGCGCGAGTCGCTCGCGTGAAACCATTTCAAAAAATCCGGACGCCCCAATCCGTCGCTGCACTCAGCCAGCAGAATAATCGTACCGCCATCGTTGCAGGCAAGCGCCGCCATGTCGAGCGCCTTGTGGGCCTGGATTAGGTTAATGTCGTGAGGAAAGCCACCACAACTCGCAATCACGATATCGCGCTTTGCTGGAACACTAACAGAATACTGCTCGATGTAATACTCACAACCCGCGCGATGGGCCAGTCGCCAATCTCCGCAGAACACTTTCACAGCGCGCTTCTCTTCGTCAACAATCGTGTTAATCCCGAAAGCAGGCGCGACCAGCGACGCGACGCGCTCGCACTCCTCGTGCACCGCATTGCCATCCAGTTGCCCGGCGCGCACACCCGCCTTACGACCGCCTGTTTTAAAATCCATTGCCAGCACGTGCGTGGCTTCGATCGTCTCTGCCGACGCGAGTCCGGGACAGATCGATTTCCGTCCTCCGGTGAATCCTGCGAAGTAGTGAAACGTGATGCCGCCCGTGAGAATGACGCGTGAGAATTCTTTCAACGCGCTATTCACCTCGACCGTCACCCCGCTTTCCGTTTTTCCGAGTGTAGTGAGTTTTGCGCGATCGTGTGCGTTGTGTTCAAGGATTCGCAGGCGCTGCGCGACAAAGGGAGTCAGCAGTTCAGACTTTTCCTTTTCGCTGACTGGACGGTGAATTCCGGTGGCAAAGATGATCGCAATGTTAGCGGGTGAGACTCCAGCCTGAACCAGACGGCGAACCAGCAGGTTTACAACTTGCGCGCTGGCTGTGGCGCGGGTCGCGTCGGACACAACGATCAGTACTGAATCATCACTGCCGGCGATTTCGTCGAGTGGTGGAGAACTGATCGGAGAATCAAAGGCCGCGCCGATTTCAAAATCACTCAACGGCACATCGAAGTTCGAATTCGTGTTGACGATAGTGAAGCGATCCTGGTCGTAGTGGAACTCGAAAGATGTGCGTCCATAAGCCAGATCCGTCTTCATCCGCGTCATCTGTGGTTCACAAACCAAAGTCAATCATCGCTTTCTCGATTACGTGCAGGGATGCGAAGTCGGTGTCACCCGCAGTCCGCGCTTCAGCCAGCCACTTGCGTAATTGTCGTGCCTCTTCCATGGATGCAATGCGACAGGCGCCGGTAAGTGCGAGCGTAACGAGCGCATCAGGCGCGCCGTGAGTAACTAGCGCCGCCTGCAACGCTGCCTGTTCGCGAAGATCCAGGGTTAGTAGGAGGTTGAGTTCCATCTAGCTGCGCTCGGACCTGAAACACGCCGTTCCGGCATGGCAAAAGTGAAATGTCTCGTCTTCGAAATCAGGAGTTTCCATCTGGATCGTGAGGTGGTCTACGCCAAAGCGATCGTAAAGCTTCGTGCGCAACTCCCTCAACAAATCAGGCTGCGAAATGCTGTCAGCATGAATCACGTGCGCGCTCAACGCCTCACGGCCGGAAGTGATGGTCCAAACGTGAAGATCGTGGACGTCGGCGACGCCGTTCGTAGCTAAAATCGCGTCTTCGACGGCAGCGAGATTGATGTGCGCCGGTGTGCCTTCCAAAAGCACGTTGGTGGATTCCCGGATCAATCTTACCGAGCCCCAGATGATGAGAAGACTGATCACGACACTGAAAATCGCATCTGCCGCATACCAACCGAAGAGCGCCATGCACACGCCCGCGAGGATTGCAGCCACCGACCCCAGCGCGTCACCCATGACGTGCATCCATGCTCCGCGCAGGTTGAGATCGATCTCGTGGCGGGAGTGAAGTATCCAGGCACAGATCAAATTTACCGCCAGACCACCCACGGCCACGACGATCATCGGTCCACTGCGAATGACTGGAGGCGATAGCCAGCGCTCATATGCGCCATAGAAAATCATGATCGAAATCACGACGAGGGCAACGCCGTTGACGAGTGCCGCGATGATTTCGAGCCGGTAGTAACCGAAGGTCTTGCGTGAAGTTGCGGGACGTGATCCAAACCAAACTGCGGTGAGCGCTAAAATAAGAGCGGCGACGTCAGTAAACATGTGCCCCGCATCGGCGAGCAAAGCGAGCGAGCCGGTCCACCAGGCGCCGACAACTTCGGCGAACATGTAGAGCGCCGTCAGCACCAGCACAAGACTCAAACGCCGCCAGCTTTCGTTGGTGTGCCGGTGTGTGTGGTTGTGTCGTGCTTCTCCCACGGCGCCTAAGATTAGCAAATTCCTAACCACAAAGACACGAAGACACAAAGCGAAAACCATCCACAGATTACGCGGATTTTTTGTGAACCTGTGTGTAAT
>JBKPJS010000088.1:0-9762 GCA_046730815.1 Acidobacteriota bacterium | reverse complement strand
TCTGTACCCAGCGCGCTGGCTTCCATCAACGCGTATTCGACTGCTTCACGTGCGTCCGGCTCAACCTCGACATCGAGCGCGAACCATCCGCCGGACTTTTCCTGTGCCTTTTGTGCTTCTTTGTGGCTCAATTTCCACCGAGTCCAAATTCGTCCAAGAGTTGGTCTTTGTTGCGCCAGTCTTCTTCGACCTTCACAAACAGCTCGAGATGACAGCGATGGCCCAGAAGATTCTCGATCTCTCTACGCGCGCGAATGCCAACGTCTTTCAAACGGCTGGCGCCTTTGCCGATAATGATTTTCTTTTGTGAACCCCGCTCGACCACGATCACGCAATAGATTCTGGCGAAGTCTTCACGCACCTCTTCAAATCGTTCGGTCACGACCGCCGTCACGTAAGGAATCTCATCGCCGGTGGCGTGCAAGACCTGTTCGCGCACGATCTCCGAAACCAGCACGCGCAACGATTGGTCAGTCAGTTCATCTTCGGAGAATATCGGCTCGCCTTCGGGCAGGTGTCGCAAGCAGCTATCTACAACCGTGTCTGTCATTTCATTCTTGAGTGCTGAGACGGGAACGATCTCGCGCCAGTCGTGTTGCTGCCGGTACCAATCAATCAAAGGCAACAGGGCGGATTTGTCTTCGAGTTTGTCGATCTTGTTCAGCAGGAGCAGCGCAGGCTTTTCAGATTGCTTCACCAGACTGAGCACAAACCGATCGCCGTTGCCTGTTGAAACTGATGCGTCGCGAATCAGGCAGACGAGATCGACACCTAACAGCGCGTCTTCCACTGCGGCCATCATGCGGCGATTAAGTTCGTAGCCGGGCTGATGCACGCCAGGCGTGTCTACGAAAACAACCTGGCCTTCAGGGTTGGTGATGACACCCTGGATTCTGAAGCGTGTGGTTTGAGGTTTATCCGAGACGGCGGCAATCTTCTGGCCCACCAATCGATTCAGCAGCGTTGACTTACCGGCGTTCGGTCGCCCGATTAATGCAACATAGCCGCTGTGTGTCATGACAGTTTTAACCACGGATTACACGGATTTAAAATCGGGATTTAAATCCGGATTTCATTTCCGTGTCATCAGTGGTTAACTCTTCTCCGCGAAGATCTGGACCAGGTGGATTAGTGTCTCGGTGGATTTTTCCATGCCGCGGCGCGAGTTGAACTCGAGCTTGCCGTGAAAGTTTCCGCCGCCGGTGAAAAGGTTCGGCGTCGGAAGTCCCTGGAAAGTCAACTGCGATCCGTCAGTGCCGCCACGAATCGGTTTCAAAAATGGTTTCAGCCCCGCCCGTCGCGCTGCTTCCATCGCGTTGTTCGTCAACTCGGGAAAGTTCTTCAGCACTTCCTTCATGTTCTTGTAATTCTCTTTGACGTCGATCGTGATCTTGACCTCCGGAAACTTCGCTGCCGTTTGCGCCACCATGTCGCGCAACAACTTCTCCTTCGCGTCAAGTCCGCTCATATCAAAGTCGCGCAGGAGAATCTTCAAATTGGAGGTCTCGACATCGATCGCGCCGGCGTACGGATGAACAAACCCAACGCGGCCCTCAGTCGTTTCAGGCAACTTGTCGTGCGGAAAACGGCCGAGATAGTCGGCCATCGCGTACATCGCATTCACCATTATCCCCTTCGCTGTTCCGGGATGCGTGCTCTTGCCCTGAAACGTGACTGTCGCGGTGCGCGCACTCCACGTCTCATCGCTTATTTCGCCGAGCTCCTCGCCGTCGACGGTGTAGGCGAACTTTGCGCCGAAGCCTTTCACGTCAAACTTCTCGATGCCAGTTCCAACTTCTTCGTCAGGCGTGAAGGCGATCGCAAGCGTGCCGTGTTTGAGTTGCGGGTTCTGTCGCAGCGTGTCGATCATCGTCATGATCTCGGCCACACCCGATTTGTCGTCTGAGCCGAGCAGCGTGGTTCCGTCAGCCGTGATGATGTCGTCTCCGATCAACTCTTTCAGCACCGGATTCTTCGCCTCTGTGATGACCTGAGTCGGATCCTTTGGCAACGTGATATCACCGCCCTTGTAATTCTTGTGAATGATTGCATTGACATTTTCGCCGGAGACTGCGGGCGACGTGTCCATGTGCGCGATGAAGCCGACGACCGGCACCTTCGAGTTGTCCGCAAGATTGCCGGGAACCATGGCGTAAACAATGCCAAACTCACTCACGCGCACGTTTTGCGCGCCGAGTGCGGTAAGTTCCTTCGCCAGCAGGTTCGCGAGATTGAGCTGTTTCCGCGTGCTCGGCGTCGTAGTTTGATCCTCCTGCGACTGCGTATCGATCTTCACGTAGCGAAGAAAGCGATCCATCGCGGATTCGGCCGGCGGTTTGAGTTGCGATTGCGCGTTCACGACACCCATAAAAATCAGACACAAAACAGAAGCGAGAATTGATTTCATTAGTTTCACAGCCTTATTTTACCTGCGTAATCTGCGGAGAGCCGGTTTAGATGGTCGAGGACGTGCTGGAGTTCGTCGCGTTTGGCGGCGAGTGTCTTTTCGTCGGCGTCAGGAGGCACGTAAATCGGCGGCGCTACGTAAACGCGAGCGCGCGTAAACGGCTTGGGAATCTGAAATAAGTCCCAACTCGGAGTCGTCCAGTAACGCTGTAAAGCCATCGTCACCGGCACGATCGGGTGACCAGACTTTTTCGCCAGCATCACCGCGCCCATTTTGGCGATGTAACGAGGACCTTTTGGACCATCGATCGTGAATGCTGTCGTGCAGCCCGCGCGCATCAGACGCGCCATCTCGACAATCGCGCCAACGCCGCCGCGAGTGCTCGAGCCACGAACTGCTCCGTATCCAAATCGCTGGATGAAGCGTGCGATGTATTCACCGTCGAAGCTGCGCGAAGTCATGACGACGATGCGCCGTTTGCGCCACCAGTAAGTCGTTAGAAAAATGCGGTCGTGCCAAAAGACGTAAATCGGCAGGGCGCCATTCTCTTCCGCTTTTTCGTGGTTCTCCCAACCGATCACTTCGAAACGCGCAGTCAATCCGATGAGGTTGATAAGAACGTAAAACACGAGGTCCGCGGCGCGGATCAGCAGGCGGTCTTTGAACGAATACTCCGACAGATCGGCAAATTCATACGCGCGGTTAACGCGTGCGGGGGAGAATCCTTGTTCGACGGAGGCTTGCATGAGCGCGGACGAGTATAGCCAAAACTAGACAGGATTTCAGGATTTACCGGGATTGACAGAATGATTTTGCTAATCATGAACCATCCTGAAATCCTGTTAATAGATGCTCGGTTCGCCGGGCGGGCGGGTTTTCCAACGCTTGTGAATCCAGAGCCATTGTCCCGGATAACGGCGGATCTGGTTCTCGATTCTCTGCTGGATACTAGTTGTCAGCCGGCGCACGTTTTCGTCTTCGTCGTCAGTGCGTTCAAAGGAAACCGGCGTCTCGACTGTGAGTAGGTACTTTCCTTTTTCCTCACTCCACGGTGCAAAGAATGGAATGATGGGCGTGTTCGTTCGCAATGCGAATTTGGCCACGAGAAAGTTAGTAGCGGCAGGCACGCCAAAAAAATCGACAAAGATCGCCTCGTCATCAAGCGTATTCAGGTCAGGCAGAAGACCGAGCGCCGTTTTGCCGGAGCGCAGGATTTTTAGCATTGAACGACCCGCCGCGAGCTTATCGAGAGTTTTATTGCCAAACCTTGTGCGTGTGCGGTCGACGAGCTGCTCGATCTGCGGATTGTCAATTCTTCGCACGAGAAACGTAAATGGATAGCCCAGGAGCGAGACTCCGAAGCTGGTGAATTCCCACGCACCGAGGTGACCGGTGTAGTAAATAAGCTTGTCACCGTGGGCTTGCCTGGCTTCTATCAGACGATCTAAGTCCTGCACCTCGACGAGATTTTGGAGTGCTTCACGAGATCTTGTAGATAACTGGCTGAATAGACCCAATTGGCGCCCGAGACCGTCAAAACATTCCCGCAGTAGTTGCGCTCGTTCGTCGTCGCTCTTTTCGGGAAATGCGAGACGAAGATTTGTTGCGCCCGTTCGTCGAAGATCGCGAGCGAGAACATAAGCGGCTTTGCCCATCGCGCGACCAAGCATAAAAGCAGTTGGAGCAGGCAATCGGCCCAGCATTCCGAGGACAGACTTGGCCGCCGCGTACTGAAGCGAGGTTTGTAATTTTCCGTGCTTAGCCATTCGTGGACAAGGATTACATGATTATCAGGATTATCGAGTCAACCTGTAAATCCTGCGAATCCTGTAATCCTGTCCCGCTTTTCTGATATATTTCGAACGTGTGGCGAAAGATTTTCGTACAGGCCATCGAAATCTCTCCTCAAACATTCGATTAAGATTGGAGCTGGATGCATAAACGCCGGATTCTCATCGTTGACAATCACGATGAGTTGCGTGTTCTCGAAGAGGCCCTCGGAAGCCTCGGTCATGAAGTAGTTGTGACCGCCAAACGAGAAAAAGCGGTCCGTCGCGACGACCTCGACAGCTTCGATTTGATAATCAGCGATCTTTCCGAGGATGAGGTTAAGGCCTTCAAAATGGGTTGCGCAAATTATCTGCGGCTGCCTTACAACCGCGACGAGCTGCGCGAAATCGTCGAGCAAACTCTTTCACATAAACTGCGCTACGTTGACGACCCGAGCATCCTTTCTCACGTTCACGAAAAGATTGAGTTTGAACTTCCCAGCGATCTCGCCTTGATGAATGGGGTGTTGGAATATCTTCAGGAACGCGTCGCGAAGCTGGGTTTGATTCGACCTGAGCGTTCGAATCTTTTCGTCGCTTTAGATGAAGCTTTTGTCAACGCCGTCAAGCATGGAAACAAAAACGACCCGACCAAATTGCTGAAGATCACTGCGGAATTGTCGCCGAAAGAAGCGAGTTTCACCGTCGAGGATGAAGGTGAAGGCTTCGACATTCGTGAAATTCCGGATCCTTGCGATCCCGCCAATTTGTTCCGAACGTCCGGCCGCGGCGTGCTCCTCATCTACAACATCATGGACGAAGTTGAGTACAATGCGCAGGGTAATCGCGTAAAGATGATTAAGCGACCGGACGGGCCGGTTGAAGCTCAACTCGTTGACCCAAATACCGCTGACGACAAACACGCCTGACACTTTCCAGACTATAAAATCCAGTTCCCCGACTGGCGTTTCATCATTTTGGCAAACATGGCGATGGTGGTTGCCCCCGGCGCTCGCCGCTCTCGTGCTGGTTCTCTATTTTGTCGATCCATTCATCGGCGATTGGGACGGCCTGGACTACACGACGCTCTCGCTCGAAGGATATCCCTCGTCGATGGCGTTGGGTCGGAACCTTTTCATTTTCACAAACCACGCGCTGTTTTTAGTTGGCCACAATCTTTTCAATGTCCAGCCTGAGAACGCTTACTTGCTTTTCAAATACGCGGTCGTCGCACAAGCTCCCTTCGTGGTGATTGCATGTTGGATCCTCGCCCGCGATATCAGCGGTTCGCTTTACACGGCCACCACCGCGGCATTGCTGATTGTTTTTTCGCCGGTTTTTGTGGTTTACGGCGGCCAGGTGATGACCGATGTTCCTTCCGTTTTGCTGCTGGCGAGTGCGCTGATTATTCATCTCCGCGGCGTGCGGCAAAGAAAGTTTTGGCTGGTGCTCGTTGGCGCAGGGCTCATGGGGCTGGGCGTGAACCTGCGTGAGACGGTCGGGTTTTACGCACCGTGGCTCGTGCTGGCGCCGTTTGTCCTGGGATGGAAGTTTCAACGGAAAGAAATTCTGTGGGTGGCTGCATCGTGCGTGATTTTTGTGGTGCTTGCGTTCGGCTGGTTCGGTTACTGGTTCATCACCGACCCGCATTACCGTTGGGTTTGGCATGGCTGGCGTGAGTCGATGCGCAATGAATCAGCGCGGCATCCGGTAACGATCGGGAATCTGCTTCCGTACGTTATGTACTACTGCATCAGCGCTCCGCTGGTGTTCCTGACGATCCTGTTTGCTCCGCTGCTCGAGTGGCGCAAACGCGGCTTCTCGCCAATGCTGTTCTTGTGGCTAGTGGGCTTTGGCGCCAACGTGCTTCTGTTTTTCAACTACAGCACCACGATCAACTGGCGTTATTTTCTGACGGGACTGCCCGGCATCGTGCCGCTGGGTGCTTTTTGGTTACTTCAAATCGCGCACAAGCAATTCAAAACTGAGCGCCGCGCGCTCGTGGCCTGCACCGTGGCGATTGCGGTCCTGGCAGTTACCTTTGTTCTTTGTGTGCGGCCGGTAAACTCTGAATTCATTCAGCGGCGAGCGATGAGCAAAGATTACAGGCATCGACTCGAAGCGGTTCCCCTCGACGCGATAATGATCTCGGGCGCGCAGACGGTTGCGGTGCAGTACTGGGCTTCGATCGGCTCCGGACGTTGGAAGACGATCGGGACGGGTGGTGGTTGGCCGGGCGATCAGTTGTTCTCGATAGTTCAGAATCATCTCAATCATCGGCGCCGCGTTTTTATTGATACCGATCCGCGTTGGTGGGTACCGTGCGGGTGGCAGCGTGATGAGCTCCCGGTGATCGTTGAATTGGAGAAGCATTTTAGTTTTCGTCGTGTTGACGACACGATTTACGAGATCAGTTATCGGGATGATCCGGCGGCGCGCGACGATCCAAACTTAAGCCGGCTGTTGCCGGAGAACAGACCTGAAGACACGAAGAAGTGCCCTCCCGGGAGAAGGTAAATCCATCCACAGATTCACAGATTATTTCATACAGTCTGTGTAATCTGTGTAATCTGTGGATGTATCTAAATGCCTTACGAAGTCTTTCTCGCGTTTCGTTACCTGCGCTCGCGGCATAAGCGGCGGCTTGCTCGCGTGACTTCAATCGCCGCGATACTCGGTATCTGCATGGGTGTTGCCGCGCTGATCGTCGCGTTCGCCCTATCAAACGGCTTCCGCGACGAGATGCGGGAAAAGATCCTGCAAGGCACGGCGCATCTGAGCGTGCTGCGTGCAGACGGCCGTTCAATTGAGAACTACTCAGAACTTGCGAGCCGTTTACGACAAGTCGCCGGCGTCGTGAGTGCTTCACCAACCACTTACGACGGCGCGATTGCCCGTGGACCAAAAGGCTCAGGTTACGCAGTAATCCGCGGCGTCGAGAACGAGAGCGGCCAGTCAGCTCAGGCGCGGCAATGGTTGAGCGAAGGTTCGTTTGGACCACTGTTTGAGCCATCTCCAACCATAGCCAATGCTGTCGTCGGCTCAGAGCTCGCTGCCAGACTCGGAGTCGCAGTTGGCGAGGTTTTCCAAATCATACCCGCGAATGAGTCTGCGGGTGGTCTAACGCGGCGTTTGCGAGTGGCGGGTATCTTTCGTTCGGGGTTGTTTGAATACGACTCAACCTGGGTCTACGTCGCGTTCGACACCGCCAGTATTTTGGCGGGTGACAATCATGCAGCGTCCGTGATGAGCGTTCAGATCGATGACGCTGACAACGTGAAGCAAGTGGCTGCGGGTGTCGTGAAGACTTTGGGTAACGGTTATACGACGATCGATTGGCAGCAGGCGAATCAACCACTCTTCGCAGCGCTCGCGCTCGAACGTCGCATGGGTTTGTTCGTTATTGGTCTCATCATCGCGATTGCGACTCTCAATATCACGACGATGCTGATCCTCGTCGTGGTCGAAAGACGCCGAGACATTGCGATCCTCAACGCGCTCGGCGCGACACGGCGCGGCGTGATGTTGCTCTTCGTTATCGAAGGTGCGGTGGTCGGTGCGATTGGAGCAGTCGCCGGAGTGGCCCTGGGCCTGGTGACTTGTCTTATCGCGAATCATTACAAGCTCGTGAGCTTGCCCGCCGATGTTTACTCGATCAGCAACGTGCCGCTGATCGCTAAGCCCGCTGAGATGCTGTTGGCGGCGTTGATCGCTTTCGCTCTGAGCGTGTTGGCGACGATCTATCCCGCTCGAGCTGCATCGCGCATGCGTCCGGTCGAGGCCCTGCGTGATTCATGATCAGCGTTGTCGATTTGCGTAAGAGTTTTGTCGCGCCGAACGGCGAGCGCATCGAGGTCCTGCGTGGCGTGACGTTCACAGTAAATGCCGGTGAGAGCATCGCGATTACCGGAGCTTCGGGTTCCGGAAAATCGACGTTGCTTCATTTATTGGGTGGGTTGGAAACAGCAGATCACGGGACCATCACTCTCGATGGGACCAATGGGCACCGTCAACAAATCGGATTTGTTTTCCAGTTTCACTATTTATTGCCGGATCTTTCTGCCCTGGAAAACGTTGCACTGCCGCTGCTCATCGCCCGGCATAAAAGCGATCGCGCGTTTAGTCGCGCCAGGGATCTCTTAAAGGAAGCAGGGCTTGCCGCGAGAGCCGATCATCCAGTGTTGCATCTTTCCGGCGGCGAGCAGCAGCGTCTGGCCGTCGCGCGGGCGCTAATTACCGAACCAAAACTGTTGCTGGCAGACGAACCGACCGGTAATCTCGACGCCGCAATCAGCGAAGAGATAGCCCGGGCGCTGGTGGATTATGCCCATAAACATCTGGCCGTAGCGGTGATCGCAACCCACAGCACGAGTTTGGCGCGAATGTGTGATCGTTCAGTGGTTCTCGAGGACGGGCGCATCAAACCATCCACAGATTACGCAGAAGGTCTGAAATAAAAGCCCCGTTGCCACTTTTACATCAACGGGATCATCTGTGTAATCTGTAGATGGTTTTTCTGCCGTTAGGTTATAATGACGCCACGATGTTCGAACGTTACACCGAAAAAGCGCGCCGGGTGATCTTTTTTGCACGCTACGAAGCGTCACAGTTTGGAGCTCCAGCCATTGAGCCAGAGCACCTTTTATTGGGTCTGATGCGCGAAGACAAGACCCTTACTGGACGCTTTTTCCCACGCGCGCAGGTTTCTATCGAGTCGATCCGGAAGGAGATCGAGGGCCGCACACTGCTGCGCGAGAAGATCTCGACCTCCGTCGAACTGCCACTCGCGCCGGAAACCAAACACGTCCTTGCTTACGCACACGAAGAAAGCGACCGTCTCCAGCATCGCCACATCGGAACTGAACATCTCCTGCTCGGCCTGTTGCGCGAAGAGCGTTCGATGGCCGCGGAGATTCTTTACGAACGCGGACTCCGTTTGAATGCAGTGCGCGACGAGATTGCGCGCCAGTCAGGCGTCGATTCGCGAACGTCGCAAAAGAAAGACACGCCACACCTCGTCGAGTTCTCACGCGATCTCACCGACGATGCTTCCAATGACAAGCTGGATCCGTTAATCGGTCGTGAAGCGGAGATCGAACGCGTGGTACAGATTCTCTGCCGTCGCACGAAGAACAATCCAGTCCTGATCGGTGAACCTGGTGTGGGCAAGACGGCGATCGTCGAAGGCCTCGCGCAAAGAATCGTGCGTGGCGACGTACCTTCATTCCTCGAGCACAAACGCATCCTGTCTTTGGATCTGTCGCTGATAGTTGCAGGCACGAAGTATCGCGGCCAGTTTGAAGAGCGCTTGAAACAGATCATGCGCGAGCTCGTCGAGAATCCGCAGTACATCGTTTTCATCGACGAGTTGCACACGTTGGTCGGCGCTGGATCTGCTGAAGGATCATTGGACGCCGCCAACATCTTGAAGCCGGCATTATCACGTGGTGAGATTCAATGCATCGGCGCGACGACGCCCGCGGAATTTCGCAAGTCGATAGAAAAGGATCGCTCGCTCGAACGTCGCTTCCAGGCCGTGAAAGTGCCACCGCCATCAGAAGCCGAGGCGGTCAGCATTCTCGACGG
>JBKPJS010000087.1:0-4839 GCA_046730815.1 Acidobacteriota bacterium | reverse complement strand
TTCAATCTCGCGAAGAAAGAACCGGAACAGTTGCGGGAATTGATCGGCTACTCCTTCTACGAGATGGAGGGTGACATGCCGGTCGAATTCGGTCCGGACGTCGTGCCCAGCAAGGACCCGAGGTACTGGACTGCGCTGCGACGACTGGCGTGGGATATCTCGAACATGTTGGCGACGTTGAAACAGAAGCCGGAGTCCGCTGATCCAACAGTTGGCTGTGCGCCGAAAACTGTCGTTGCCAATCCCGCGGCAACCGAAGTAGGTGGCGCGTTAACCAATGGCGCGAAGAAGTTTGTTTATCTTGCGGAGACTACCAGCGACTTGTCGCAGGAACGCGAGCTCGTGCGCGACGAGTTACGCCAGCGTGGCTACGGCGTGTTGCCGGAAGAGAAACTTCCGTCCGAAGAATTGCGGCAGACTGAAGCGGCTGTGCGCGAGGCTTTGGCGCGGTGCGTTCTCTCGGTCCACCTGATCGGCAAACGCTACGGCTCGACGCCCGAGGACAGCGCCAACTCAATGGTATGCATTCAGGAAGACTTGGCGAGGCAACGAAGAGCGAGCGATCCGGAATTCTTGAATCTCCTCTGGATGCCACAGGGACTCATGGCGCCTCCACTTGAAATCACCGACGAGCGCCAGAAGGCTTTTGTGACTGCACTGCGGAATCGCGTTGGCGCCGGCGCCGAACTCTTGCAAACAAGTATTGAAGACTTGAAGACGCGCGTGATTGAAAAACTTAATCCGCCGCCTAAACCTGCGGCCCCACCTCGAGGCCGGTCGAAACTGAAGCAGGTATATCTCATCTGTGAAAACCGCGATCGGCATCTCGTGCGGCCAATCAAGGAATACCTCTTCAAACAGAATCTCGAAATCATCACCTGGCAGGAAAGTGATGCCGGCAAGCTGATGGATTATCACCACAAGAACCTGCGCGAGTGTGACGCCGCGCTCATCTATTTCGGGAACGGCGACGAACCGTGGGTGCGCAAGAATCTCGAAGACCTGGAAAAGGCTTACGGCTACGGCCGCGAAAACGACTGGACCGCCAGTGCGATTTACGTCGGCGAGCCTGCCAACGAACAGAAGGAAGACTTCGACACGCACCTCGTCAGTTACGTCATCCGCAATTTCAGCTCGTTTGATCCCAACAACCTGCGCGACTTCGTAAACGCAGTACATGGCTCCGCAGGAGAAGAGCAATGATCGACTCGAAATCCATTAGGAATCCTTTTCCCGGTTTGCGGCCTTTTGAAACGGACGAATACCGGTTGTTTTTTGGTCGTGAAGGACAGGCAGATGAGTTGATCGCTCGTCTGCAACGCTCTCGTTTCCTTGCAGTGGTGGGCACGTCCGGCAGCGGCAAGTCTTCGTTAATACGCGCCGGGTTAATGCCCGCATTGCGCGGCGGGATGATGGCGGAAGCAGGTTCCGGCTGGCGTATTGCGGTAATGCGGCCAGGCGGTGATCCTATTGGAAATCTGGCCGCTGAACTCGCGAAAGAGGAAGTTCTTCCGGGAGCTGGTGCGGGGCTGCGCGCACACGAAGCGGAAGCGCTGATTGATGCCACGCTCAGAGGCGGCTCACTCGGCATCGTCGACGTCGCTCGCCAGGGCCGGATGAGTCCGGCTGAGAAACTGCTCGTGGTAGTGGACCAGTTCGAAGAGGTGTTCCGCTTCCGCGCCGCGCGAGAATCGACGAGCACCGCTGATGAAGCGTCCGCTTTTGTAAAACTTCTACTGGAAGCTTCACGGCAACGGGAGTTGCCGATCTATATCGTGCTCACGATGCGCTCCGACTTTCTCGGAGACTGCGCCCAATTTCAGGGTTTGCCGGAAGCGATCAACGAAGGTCAGTATCTCATTCCACGCATGACGCGGGATGAGCGTCGCTTCGCAGTGACGGGACCAGTCGGCGTCACGCGTGGAAAGATAAGCGAGCCGCTCGTCAATCGTCTGCTCAATGACGTAGGCGACAATCCGGATCAATTACCAATTCTTCAGCACGCGCTAATGCGAACGTGGGAGTACTGGCAGGCACACCGCCGCGACGGCGAGCCAATTGGGATCGAACATTACGAAGCCATCGGCACGATGTCAGACGCGCTCTCGCGCCATGCTGACGAAGCGTTTAATCAATTGCCCGACGAGCGCAGCCGTGTGATCGCCGAGAAACTCTTCAAAGCTCTCAGTGAGCGTGGCGTGGACAACCGCGAGATACGCCATCCAACCCGGCTCGACATGTTGTGCCGGATCACCGGTGCGAGTATGCAGGAGATCATCGCGGTCATCGATATCTTCCGCGGCGGTGGTCGTTCGTTTTTGATGCCGCCCGCCGGCACTCCATTGCAACCTGAAACCGTTATCGATATTTCGCATGAGAGTTTGATTCGCAACTGGCAGCGACTCAAAGTGTGGGTAAACGAAGAGGCGCAATCGGCGCGCATCTACCGCCGGGTCGCTGAGACCGCGGTGCTTCACGGCGAAGGCAGCGAAGGCTTGATGCAAGACCCGGCGTTACAGTTCGCGCTTGACTGGCGTGAGCAATCAAATCCAAACGCCGCCTGGGCCAAGCGCTACCATCCGGAATTTGAAAAAGCAATCAGGTATCTGGACGACAGCCGAATCGATCGCGAAAAAAGAATCGCCGCGGAAGAGCTTCGGCGCAATCAGGAGATCGAGCGAGATAAACGCGAGCTCGAGCAGACAAAAGCGTTCGTGGCCCAGCAGGCACGATCCGCGCGCCGCCTGCGCTTGCTGATCGTTGCGCTCTGCGTGATCTTGTTGTTTGCCGTCGGCACTGCAGCTTATGCGTTCAGGTTGCGATCCATCGCCTTGAACAGCACCGAGGTTGCGTTATATGAAACAAAGCGAGCGCTAGCCTCAGCCGCCGAAGCAGAAGAGGCGAGAAAGGTGGCGCTGGCACAAACAGAAGTTGCCAGGGCAAGCGAAAGCGCGGCCGTGAAAGCCGAGAAGCAGAAGGCCGTCGAACAGCAACGTGCCAAAGCAGAGGCGGAACGCGCTGACAAGGCGGCTCGTCTCGCCGCTGCACGCGAGGCTGAGGCGCGGAAGGCAACGGAGCAGCAGAAGGCTGCTACGGAACGCGAACATCAGGCGGCGGAAGCAGCGCGGCGAACTGCGGAGACGCTTAGGAAGTCGAAGGAAGCGAACGAAAACTTTCGCGAGTCGATTGTCACCGCACAGCGGGGCAATTATGCAGATGCAGACAAAATGCTCGCTAGCGCCATAGAGATTTATCAGGACAAGGTCGTCTTAAACCGGGAAGCTGAAGCCGATGCCCTGGTCCAGCGCGGCTACGTCAGGTACAAGCGCGGCTACCAGAATTTTGTCATCCTCGGCGGCAATCTAACAGCCAGAAACAGGACCGCCGATGGGGTCGCTACTATCCCTGCGAAGCTGGACGTGGATGAGACTGTGCAGCACTTCGACTCCGCCGTAAAGATGTACGAGAGCATCGGTTCAAAGAGTAAGGCTGCGGCTACACTGTTTTCTCTCGGCACGATCCTGATGAGATTCGCGAGCGAGGTGCCGGCGGTGCGAGGCATGAGCCGGGCCGATCTCGCCGATCTGCTGACTGTAAACTCGGCAGAAAGCGAGACTCCCGACTTCAGTGTTTATGTGAGGGCAGTACCCTTTACGCGCGAGGATCTTAAGATTTTCGGAGAGAACGAGAAACTAAAAGAGAAGTACAGGGACATGGCAGTCGAGCGATTCGAAGGCGCGCTGAAAGATTACCAACAAACTTACGACGAGATGACGAAGGTCCAACGCGAGATCCCCTCGTGGCTGCGTGCGGCCCGCATTAATTCTGCGTTTCAAGTGGCTGACATCAGCCTGCGAGACGCAAACCGGCTGGAAGAGGCGAAGGCTGCTCCAGACGAGATCGTTCGGCGAAGACGGAAAGCCATTTCCTACCTTGAACGGATGCTCAGTTTTTATGAGGGCCACGCTGGTGATTATGCCTACCTTCTCGTCTGGCTGCGCGGGTTGTATTTAGATCTCGGCGACACTGCCACTGCGGACAGTTACCTGGAGAAGGCCGTTGCCGCTTACACCACAAATCGGCACGGTGGCTATATCAGGGCCAGCGCGCTGAGTGCGATGGCGGACGTGGCTGTACAAGCCCAGCAATGGAGGTCTGCCGGCGATCTTTACCGAAAGGCGCTCGCGGCGCATAAAACCAACGGCGACCTGCTGGGCCAAACCAGCGCGCAATACGGCATCGGATGGGTTTACGAAAACGAGGAGGGCGGCACGTCTTTCGAGAGTGCAATCGAGAGCTACCGGCAAGCCGTCGCCATCTACAAGCAGAGTCCTCAGAAAGATCCAGAGCTGGCAAAGAGTCTTCTACACATCGGCCAGGTCGCGAGGGGTGTTAACGATTATGACTTGGCGGTCCAGGCGTTTGATCTCTCCGTGGCCTCCGCGTCAGGGTTCACGCGCAACGATATCAGACGCGATGAAGCGCGCGCTTACGCAGAAGCTGGCGCGATGCACATCGCGATGAAACAGATGGAGAAGGCTCTCGAGTCTTACACACACGCGCTCGAAATCTACACCTCGCTTGCCTCTTCCACATATAATTTCGAGGACACGAGGGAGGATGCCGAAGATCAGGTCGAGCGCATCGGACAGATCGTCAAGGAGCTTACGTCGGGGAACTGGAAGGCGCAGGGAAAGATGTAAAGTCGGATCTTATTCCAGCGGCTTCAGCCGGTGTCTTAACCAGCTTTGCACGAAAAGTCATTTTAAGGCGGAGTATCGTTGCGGCAAAGCCGCAGCGACGAGTTTGAAGTCACTTTCGTACAAGGCTCCCTATAAC
>JBKPJS010000086.1:0-6452 GCA_046730815.1 Acidobacteriota bacterium | reverse complement strand
CAGAACGAGCAGCGCAGAGTATCATCGGTTCGTCTCACCATATTCTAGGGATGAAGCTCCTTTGGGGGAATTGCGCTGTCTACTCTCGGTGCGCGATGACCTCGTCTATTAAACCATATTCCTTGGCCTGCATGGCAGACATAATTTTATCTCGCTCAACATCGCGTTCCACTGCTTCGTAAGACTGTCCCGTATTCTTTGCGATGATTTGGGAGGTGAGCTCGCGCATTCGCAGGATCTCTTCTGCTTGAATACGAATGTCTGTTGCCTGGCCTTGCGATCCACCTGACGGTTGGTGAATGAGGATACGCGAATTGGGGAGGGCGAAACGTTTTCCTTTTGCGCCCGCGGCTAACAGTAGTGCCCCCATCGATGCGCATTGTCCGACGCAGATCGTCGTGACATCCGGACGAATGAATTGCATCGTGTCGTAGATCGCCATTCCTGCGGTGATTGAACCGCCAGGTGAATTGATATAGACGTTGATGTCCTTTTCAGGATCTTCAGCTTCGAGAAATAGAAGTTGGGCTACGATTAGGTTGGCTATCTGATCGTCGATCGGGGTACCCAGGAAAATAATATTATCTTTCAGCAGTCGTGAGTAAATGTCGAAGGCGCGCTCGCCGCGCGACGTCTGCTCCACAACCATTGGGACTAGAGCCATAGAATCTAACCTTCCTTTGGTTCGATCCACTCTGCTTCCGTTACCTGCGCATTATCGATCAAAAGATCAAGCGCTTTACGGTTGCGCAATCTTTGCGCGATGCTACGTTCGCCTCCATTCTTTGTCAAGGCAGCACGTACTTGCTCTTTTGATTGTCGCGAAGCATTTGCGATCGCGTCGATCTCTGCTTCAACTTCTTCATCCGAGACCGTGATGTTCTCCGCGTCGGCAATCTTTTCAAGCAGCATGGTAGCTCGCACGTCTGCCTCCGCTTGCACCGACAATTCCTCGCGGGCGGCCTCCCAATTGAGCTCCTGACTGCGCGGATCGATACCACGTCCCATCATCTGGCGCGCAACGCCTTCCATGCGATAGTTCGTTTGTTCATCTACTAAACTCTGAGGCACTTCGAAGGGGTGAGCTGCGAGCAGCTTGCGTATCACGTCGTCGCGGAGTTGCCGGTCAGATTCGGCTTTTGATCTTAGTTCGAGATCTTCACGCACCTTTGTTCTTAGCGCAGCTACAGAATCAAAGTCTCCGCCAAGACTCCTGACCCATTCGTCGTCGACCTCGGGCAGTTCTTTACGTCTCAGAGCGGTTACTTCTGCTACGTACTCGACCTTTTTGCCCGCTAGAGGTTTGGAGTTGTAATTTTCCGGGTAATCCACTGTGAAAGTACGGCTCTCGTCAGGTCTGGCGCCGGTAAGATTATCGGTAAACTCCTGCATCACTCCGGGGCCACCGAGAACTACCTCGACATCATCGACTTTAATCTCTTCCGCCTCGGGTTCATCATCCGCCAGTTTTCCACGCGCGTTAATTGTGACGGTGTCGCCCAATTCGGAGGCGCGATCTTCAACCGGCTGCAACGATGCAGAGGCATCGCGCAAGCTGTCGATCATCTGATTGACATCGGCGTCTGTTACCGGGCGGGTGCGACGCTCGGCTTCCAGTCCTTTATAAGCATCGAGTGTGATCTCGGGCAGGACCTCGACGCCGACCGTCAGCGTCAGCGACTGTTCGCCGAGACGTTGGAAAGCTTCAGGGTTATCGAAGTGCACGTCAGGCTCGCCGAGAGCAGCCAGCTTGTGTTCTAGAAGAGCCTTGTGAACGGTATCGGGAAGCAGCTCGCGCAACACTTCACTTTGAATCTCGCTCTTATATCGCGTGCGCACCACCGAAGTTGGCGCGTGTCCGGGACGAAAGCCTGGAACAGTTGCAGCCTTGCTGTACTGCTGGCTCACGCGGTCGTAAGCGCTGCGCAGCTGCTCTGGTTCGATCTCGATTTTGATCTCTTTACGAGTTGGAGAGATGTCTATTAGTTCAGTTTTCATTTGTGAGTTCGATTCTTAATGGTGCGAAAGGGGGGACTCGAACCCCCACACCTTTCGGTACCAGATCCTAAGTCTGGCGCGTCTGCCAATTCCGCCACTTTCGCAGCGCAATGAAGAATAGCATGCGATGCGAGGATTCAAAAAATAGCTCCTATAAGTCCGATAGGACATATATGACCTATTACTTACCGGACGCGATAGTCGATCTTCGGTTTGCCGAGGAAGTCTTTGCCGGTTTGTTTTGTGATCAGGCCGAGTTGTTCGAGTTCGAAGTAGGCGCGCTGGATTTCGCCTTTATCGACGGAGAGTTTTTGGGCGAGCGCGGCGGGAGAGGGAAGAGAATCGCCTGGGCCAACAGTCTTGTTGCGGATCTGAGTCTCGACCTGTTCGCGGACTTGCGCGTAAACAGGATTGTGCGACAAGTTCTTCAATTCAATGTTCATAGTTTTCTCAGAGCGTGCGCGTCACTTTTGACAACGAGCGCGGCGCGTCGGGATCGAGACCTTTTGCTTCGGCTAGTAGTGCCGCAAAGAGTTGACCGGGAACGATGTATGGGATAGGCGCGAGAAATTCATCGATCTCGCGTGACATCACAATCTTTCGCGTGCACATTTCTGCGGCGCCAACGTCACTCGTGATCGCAAGAGTGTCGGCGTGCAGTTCACGAAGACGCTCAATTAAACTTTTCACTCCCGGCAGCATGACACCCGGTGGCGCGAAAAGGATCACCGGGAAGTGGCGCTCGACCATCGCCACTGGTCCATGCAGAAAGTCGGCTGAGGAGAAACGCTCCGCGACGACGTAACAGGTCTCCATCAACTTCAAAGCCAACTCGTACGCATTCGCGTAAGCCAACCCACGTCCGACCACAACGCAATTTTCCATGAACACGTAACGTTGCACTAGCTCGCGTATCGCGGGCTGCTGCTCGAGCGCACCGGCGACAAATTCCGGAATCGCTTCGTAGGAAAACGGCGCAGGATGCTGGGCCAACTCCGCGGCGAGCATATAAAAGAGGAGCATCTGGCCGGTGAAAGTCTTTGTTGCTGCTACGGAGCGCTCGCGTCCGCCGTGTGTCTGTAGTGTTTCGTTCACCAACCCGGTCATCGACGAGGCGGGTTCGTTTGTGATGCCAATTGTGTACGCACCGGAACTGCGGGCGCTTTCGAGGACGCGATTAATGTCTTCACCTTCGCCTGATTGCGAGACGCCGACAACGAGGGCGTGGTCCAACTTAAGACGTGCACCGTAAATCGTGTGAACTGAGGGAGCGGAGAGAGAAACCGGAATCCCGGTGGTGATCTCGAGCAGGTAACGGCCAAACAATGCGGCGTTATCGGAACTGCCGCGGGCCACGAGAACGATCAAATGAATGTCGCGCGCCTTCAGGAGGTTTCCGAGTTTTGCGATCTTAATGCGCTCTTCGGCGATCGTGCGCTCGAGTGCAGCAGGTTGCTCGGCGATCTCTTGAAGCATTAGAGACATGTAACAGGCTGATACTTTAACACGAACTCTGGAACACAGATAAACGCGGATAAAGACGGATTGATCCGTATTCATCCGTGGTAATCTCTGGTCAGTGTCCGCCGGACGATTAGTGTCGCTCGATGTCTTTCGTGGTCTGACGATCGCGGCGATGGTGCTCGTAAACAATCCCGGCACGTGGTCCAGCATCTACTGGCCGCTGGAACACGCTGAGTGGCACGGCTGGACGCCTACCGATCTCGTCTTTCCGTTTTTCCTGTTTATCGTCGGCGTTTCGATCACGTTGGCTTTTGGACGTCGCGTCGAAGAAGGCGGCGTCAAACGCGACCTGTATCTGAAAGTCATTAAACGTACGGCAATCATCTTTGGCCTGGGCCTGTTTCTGAATGGCTTTCCCTATTTTCAACTTTCAACGATACGTATTCCCGGAGTGCTACAGCGCATCGCGATCTGTTACCTGATCGCTTCTCTTATCTTCCTGACGACGAAAATCAGGACGCAACTTCTGATTGCCTTGACGCTGCTCATCATCTACTGGCTGGTGATGACTCGCGTCGCGGCGCCGGGATTTGCTGCGGGAGATCTCAGCAAAGAAGGAAGTATCGCGTCCTTTATAGATCGCGTGATCCTTGGACCACACATCTGGAAGCAAGGCAAGGTTTACGATCCTGAAGGTTTGCTCAGTACGGTTCCGGCAGTCTCAACCACGCTCTTCGGTGTTTTGACCGGGCACTGGTTGCGCAGCGAACGAACACGAATCGATAAAGTAGTGGGAATGTTCGTCGCCGGCGCGGTTTGCGTGGTGCTCGGTTGGGCGTGGAATCCGTTCTTTCCGATCAATAAGGCTTTGTGGACCAGCTCATACGTTCTTTTCACGGTGGGATTAGCATTGCAACTGCTCGCGCTGTGTTACTGGGTGATTGATATCCAAGGCTATCGCCGCTGGGCGTGGCCGTTTGAAGTCTTTGGCGTGAATGCGCTGGCGCTTTTTGTTGGATCGGGATTGATGGTGAAGTTGATGGGTTTAATTAAGCTGCCGGCGGACGACGGCACACAGATCTCTTCGCAGGGATGGATTTTTCGGAATCTTTTTTTGAGCTGGGCTTCACCGGTCAATGCGTCGCTGTTCTATGCGATCGGATTTATACTGCTCTGGCTTGTGTTGATGTGGTTGCTTTACCGGAAACGCATTTATATAAAGGTGTGAGAGGAGAACAAACATGCCAACGTATATCGCGCTTTTGAGCTGGACGGGAAAGGGACTTGGAGCCGTTAAAGACAGTCCTTCACGTCTTGATGCCGGTCGAGAGGCGTTCAAAAAACTCGGCGTCAACATCAAGGACACTTACCTGACGATGGGTCACTACGACCTCGTTTGCATCATCGAAGCTCCTGACGACGAGACGTACGCAGCCGCACTGCTGAGCCTGGGTGCGCAAGGAAATGTGAAGACTGAGACACTGAAAGCCTTCAGTGAAGATCAGTATCGGAAGATATGCGCATCAGTTAGTTGAAACCTTCTTAGACAGGATCAACAGAATTTACAGGATGGCTTTTCTGAATCATGAAAATTCTGTAAATCCTGTCTAAGTCAAGGTTTATAACCTGGGCCACGCAGCACTCGGCCAGCGAGTGCCGCTGTACGCTGTCCTTTATCGACACTGATCTGCCCGTTAACTAACACGTACTCGATTCCAATCGGATACTGATTCGGCGATTCGAATGTCGCGCGATCGATTACTTTGCGCGGATCGAAGATGGTGATGTCGGCGAACATTTCCTCGCGAATCAGACCGCGATCGCGAAGCTTCACACGTGCGGCGGGTGCCCCGGTCATCTTGTGGATCGCCGTTTCGAGTGACAACAATTTTTCGTCACGCACATATCGACCAAGAATGCGCGGATAACTTCCCCATCCGCGCGGATGAGATTTCGATCCGGCCAGTGGCCCATTTGTCGCTCGCGCGCCACTGTCTGTGCAAAAACTGACAAACGGCGCCTGCATCGCAGCGTGCATGTCAGCTTCGCTCATCATGAAGTAGATGGCGCTCGTCTGACCGTTGTCGGCTATAAGTAAATCGAACAGCGCATCGAGCGGATCTTTCTTTTGTTCCGTCGCAATCTCTGAAACGCGTTTGCCTTGCAGCGGCTCCAACTCACGATTGACAACAGCACTGATCAAGACCCCGCCTGGTCCACCACTACCGAGATAAATGTTTTCCCAGGCCGTTTGGTCTTCGGAGATCTCTTTCTTAAGACGTTGCCGCGTAGCCGCATCACGCAGTCGACTGAGCGTCTTTTCGACGCCACCTTCGAGCGCCCAGGGCGGCAAACATGCGCTGAGTGACGTGCTGCCTGCGATGTACGGATAAATATCAGCGGTAACATCCAAGCCTTGATCGCGCGCCTGCTTAATGCGCGCGAGTACGTGCGACATGCGGCCCCAATTCTTTTTGTACGCGGTTTTGAGGTGCCAGATCTCGGCGGGAATCTGAGCCTTGCGCGCGATCTCAAAGACTTCATCCAACGATGCATCGATCGTGTTTGCCTCACTGCGCTGGTGAGTCGCATAGATACCGCCATATTGATGCGCGACTTTCGCCAGTTCGACGAGCTCATCAGTTTTGGCAAAACGCGCCGGCACGTATTGCAGGGAAGTGGAAACACCAAGGGCGCCTTCACGCATCGCATCGGCCACGAGCTTCTTCATCTGCTCAAGTTCCGCGGCGGTCGGTGGCCGGTCGTCGTAACCGATGACGTATTCGCGCACTTGAGTAGCGCCGACAAACGTACCGAGATTCACTCCTGATCCTTGTTTTTCGAGTCGTTTGAAGTATTCGTCGAGTGTGCGCCAATCGATTGTGAGATTGAAACGGCGCAAGAAATCAGCTTGCTCTTTGATCTGTCGCTCGTTGATTGGGCCAATCGACTCGCCTTCGCCGGTAATTTCAGTAGTGACACCCATCATC
>JBKPJS010000085.1:0-3554 GCA_046730815.1 Acidobacteriota bacterium | reverse complement strand
GCGCAAGGTTGCTGAAAACGACAAGCCTGACGTAATCATCGTCGAGATTGGCGGCACGGTCGGCGATATTGAATCGCTACCTTTTCTCGAAGCCATTCGCCAGATGGGAAACGAGGAAGGTACTGGCAACGCGCTCTTTATTCACGTACCACTCGTGCCTTACATCGCCGCGGCAGGGGAACTAAAGACGAAACCTACGCAACACTCAGTACGCGACCTGCGCGAGATTGGTATCCAACCCGATATACTTTTGTGTCGTTCGGAGAAACCGCTGTCTCGCGAGCTGCGCGGCAAAATCGCATTGTTCTGTAACGTGAAGGAAGCGGCGGTGATCAGCGCGCAGGACGTCGATACCATCTACGACGTTCCGCTCGCGTTTCACGAGCAGGGCCTCGACAGTTTGATCGTGTCGCAGTTGGGTTTGGAAACTCAGGCACCGCAGGCTGACCTTTCCGAATGGCGCGAGTTGGTGGCGACGATCCGCGAGCCTTCCGGTGGAGAAGCGTCGATCGCCATCGTAGGCAAGTACGTCGAGCTGGAAGATTCGTACAAGTCACTGCGTGAAGCGTTGACTCATGGTGGCGTGGCAAACAATCTGCGCGTTGACGTTAAGTGGATTGAGTCAGAAGAGTTGATGGACGACGACTACGAAGATCGCCTGCGCGACTTCGATGCCATACTGGTCCCCGGTGGATTCGGCAAGCGTGGCGTTGCGGGAATGATTCGCGCGATCTACTACGCACGCAAATCGCGCACACCGTTTTTCGGAATTTGTCTGGGAATGCAGACCGCCTGTATCGAGTATGCACGCAATGTTTGTGAGTTGAAGGACGCTGACTCGACCGAGTTTGATCTTGAGACGCCGCATCCAGTGATCTTTAAGTTGCGAGACCTCGTTAACGTCGAAGAGTTGGGCGGCACGATGCGGCTTGGCGCGTGGCCCTGCCGGGTCGCGCCTGGTTCGTTGGTGCAGCAGGTTTATAGTGGCGCAGACGAGATCAGCGAACGCCATCGCCATCGATACGAGTTCAATCCCGAGTTTCGGCAACGACTGGAAAAAGAAGGTTTGGTGTTCAGCGGTGTCTCACCGGATGGCAAGTTTGTAGAGATGATTGAACTGTCGCGCGACGCGCATCCGTGGTTTATCGGGTGCCAGTTTCATCCTGAATATAAATCGCAGCCTCTCAACGCTCACCCGCTGTTTGCGTCATTTGTTCGCGCCGCTTACGAAAATCGTTTGCACTCTGAGACCTCTATGGAGAAGAATGGGGAGGTCGATTTGGTGGTGCACGAGCGAATGACTGCCACCAGCGGCGATTAAAGCCACAAAGAAGCACAAAAAGCACAGATGCGATGCTCCTTGTGGCGTTGCCCAGACTAACCCTCACTTCATGTTAACAACTCCCATTGGACCGGGTCTGTTTCGTCGTTGAATAACAAATGATCGAAGTAAAAGATCCGTTTGTAGGCCGAACGCTCGATGAAAAGTATTGTGTCGAGGAACGCCTTGGGGCCGGCGGGATGGGTGCAGTCTATCGTGCGCGTCATCTGTCGATGGACCGTCCGGTGGCGATTAAGGTTCTGCATCAGCGTCTGGTCGAAGATGAAGCAGCGCGCGTCAGGTTTCAAATAGAAGCCAGAGCTGCGGTCTTGTTACAGCATTCCAACGCGGTGTCCGTCACTGACTTCGGTCAAACGTCAGAAGGTTGTGTTTACATCGTGATGGAGCTGCTGGAAGGGCGTACGCTGCGAGAGATTCTCAGCCGGGAAGCGCCGATTGAAACGGCGCGAGCGGTCTCGATAATGCTGCAAGTCTCAGATGCAGTGGCGGCAGCGCACGAGGCGGGAATCATTCATCGCGATCTGAAACCTGCCAACATTTTTGTGACGCAGAGCGCAGATCAACCCGCGGTGGTCAAAGTGCTCGACTTCGGTATCGCAAAGTTCGCCTCCGATAAATGCATTGACGAACCCACCCTGACCCAAAGGGACACAATTATTGGGACGCCGCGTTACATGGCGCCCGAACAGTCCAATGGATTCGAGTTGACGCCGGCCGCGGACGTTTACAGTCTCGGTGTGATTCTCTACGAGTTGATGACCGGCATGGCGCCCTTTACCGGCTCGACGCCGGCGGAGATCGCGCAAAAGCATGCGACCGATCCACCGCATTCGCCGCGAGAGATCGTTGCCGCGATTCCCGAGGACGTTGAGCGTGTTGTGTTGCATGCGCTCGAGAAACAGCCGGCGGATAGACCTGCAAACGCTGCCGAGTTCAGACGCGAACTCTTCGAGGCTGCCGAGCGGCTCGGTCTGGAGCATCACGCGCTGAAGAGTGCGCCCGACATTGAAGCGTTGCGCGATGCTGGTGTCGAATCACCTTCGGGACGATTGGTGGTTGACATCTCGCGATTGCGTGAGAAGCGCGCGCTGAGTTCCGGATCGAACGAGATCAAAGTGTTGGGCAACAAGCCGCCAGCCAAAAATCCCTCCAGTGAAAAACCAATCAAGGCCAGTTCATTTATCGACAAGGTCAAGCGTATACTCGGGATGCAGGTTTAGACGTAATCATTTTGCAAGATTTGCAAGATTAGACAGGATTTACATGTTAATCCTGAATGATCAGCAATCCTGTAAAAGGAGTTTTGTGTAAGTGACCAAGCCCTTTTCTGTCGGCAAGGCGACTTTTGGAGACGGCCGGCTCACGATAATCGCCGGCCCTTGCGTTGTCGAAACGCCAGAACACGCGATGATGATGGCGCGCGAGTGCCGCGATCGCGCGCAGGCTGCGGGTCTCGACTACGTGTTCAAGGCGTCGTTTGATAAAGCAAACCGATCGTCAATCAAGAGCTTTCGTGGCCTCGGCATGGAAGCCGGTCTGGAAGTGCTTCAGCGCATCAGGGAAGAGGTCGATGTTCCCGTGCTCACAGATGTGCATGATGTCTCCCAGGTGGATCGCGTAGCCGAAGTCGTCGACATTTTGCAGATCCCGGCCTTTCTCTCAAGACAAACTGATCTGATCGTCGCGGCTGCAAAGTCGGGAAAAGCAGTGAACGTGAAGAAAGGCCAGTTCCTGGCGCCGCACGACGCGCGTAACATCGTCGATAAAGCTCGCGAAGTTGGTTGTGAAAAGCTTCTGCTGACTGAGCGTGGCGCGAGTTTTGGGTACAACAATCTGGTTGTCGATATGCGCTCGTTCCCGATCATGCGCGAGTTTGGCGTGCCTGTAGTTTTTGACGTGACACATTCATTGCAACTGCCCGGGGGCCTCGGTCATGCAACGGGTGGACAATCGGAATACATCGAACCGCTCGCGCGTGCAGGCGTTGCGTGTGGAGTGGATGCCGTCTTCATGGAAGTGCATGACTGCCCGGAGAGGGCGTTGTCAGACGGACCGAATGCGCTGCCGTTGGATCGTCTTCGGCCGCTGCTACTGATGATGCGCGACATTCACGAGCTTGTGCGCGGCCCGGATCTTTAGGACAGTTCTATTTACCGTAACCATGAGAATACTTTTTTTATTGACAGTCATTCTGTGCCTTCTGGTCCAGGCC
>JBKPJS010000084.1:0-3704 GCA_046730815.1 Acidobacteriota bacterium | reverse complement strand
TGTGGTGCTATCTTCGCAATCCAAAGTTCAAAACTCCGGAAGGTGATATGCACGCGGCGGCGGATCTTACAAGCCAGGCAAATCACCTCGGCGTAACGATCCAGGCGGATATAATCAAGCAGAAACTTCCCGAGCGAAACGGCGGATACAAAGCCGTAGAGGCGGCGCTCGGTGGTTCTTACGGAAAAACCAGCAAGCTCGTTTACGAGAAACTTACGAGCGACAATCCCATCGATCTGGTGCGATATCAGGTCGCCAATTGCTACATGGGTCGCTGCGGTTTGATTAACTCCGGCGGTGAGTCGAAGGGCGCAAGCGACCTGGCGGAAGCAGTCCGCACGGCCGTGGTCAACAAGCGCGGCGGAGGCATGGGGCTGATCTCGGGTCGCAAGGCGTTCCAGCGCCCGATGAGCGAGGGAGTGCAATTGCTGAATGCGATTCAGGACGTCTACCTCGCGCAAGACATCACGGTGGCATAGGAAGTTCCCGCAAGGCGCAAAGACGCAAAGCAATTCGCAAAGTAGTTCAAGGTCCTCTTTGCGCGTTTCTTTGCGTCTTTGCGCCTTTTGCGGAAGCTTTTCTTTGGTTCCCAATCTGTTAGGGCTCCTCGCCCGTATATTCCCGGAAACCCTTGCGACCTGAACGAGCACAAGACGACGACGTTGACCTGCTGAAGGCGATTGCCGCGAAGGATGAGGCGGCGCTCGCGCGGCTCTACGATCGTTACCGCGTAATCCTGTTCGGGCTGCTGATGCGTATATTAAATAACCGCGAAGAAGCGGAAGATGTTCTTCAGGAAGTGTTTCTACAGGTCTGGCGAAAGGCAGGCGACTTCGACGAGAATCGCGGGCGGCCGTTCACGTGGCTGGTTACTCTCGGACGAAGTCGCGGCATCGACCGTTTGCGAACTCTGGCAGCTCGCGAACGTGTTGCGGAGGCGGGCGCGATAGAAGCGTCGGAAGAGATCTCTGACGCAGCCGCCGACGCGTTCAAGTCGGAACAGCGCGGCCTGGTCACAAACGCTCTGGCGCAACTCCCCGACGAGCAAAAGCGGCCGATAATGCTCGCCTATTTCGACGGCCTCAGCCAATCAGAAATTGCGACGCGTTTGGGCGCGCCGCTGGGAACAGTAAAGACTCGCATGCGCACGGGCATGATGAAGCTGCGCGAGATGTTGGCGGGCAAGGACGAGAGTTTTGGTTTTTAGCTGATGGTCCACGACGACTACAAGGAGATGATTCCGGCGCGCGCGCTGTCAGCGCTCGACGCGGCGGAGGCGCGTGCGTTGAACGAGCATCTCGACAACTGTCCCGAATGTAGAAAGGAACTCGCAGCATGGGAAGCTACGGCAGCGGCCCTGGCGGTTACCGCTGATCCGGCGGAGCCGTCGCCTAAGGTTCGAGAGCGGATTCTTAGTGAGATACACAACGATCGTGCGACAGCGCAGGTCGTTCCTTTCAGATCGTCGTCACGCAATATCTGGAGCTCGTTTGGATCGCTCGGAGCTATAGCGGCAGTTGTTTTGTTCGCTGTTTTGCTTATCGGGTTAGCAGTTCAATGGCGGCAAAACCGCGACGTGAAAGCAGAACTCGCCCGCACGAACGAGTTTCTTCAACTCGTAACCAATCCGGGAACGAGAGTCATTGAGCTTAGAGGAATGGATCTCGCTACGGGCGCAACTGCAAAACTCGCTTACGACAAATCGGGGCACGCGATGTTGATGGCTAACAAACTTCCGACTGTGCCTCAGGGCAAGGCCTACCAGTTGTGGTTCATTGTCGGTAAAAATCCGCCGATGCCGGGAAAGACATTCGTACCGGACAAGGAAGGCAAGGGAATGCTGAAGGATCAGATGCCCGAAGCGGCGGTCGGTTCTGCCATCTTCGCGATAACTATGGAACCAGCAGAAGGTGTTAACGCGCCCACCGGCCCCATCTATCTGCGCTCTTCCGAGATCAATTAATTTCCGCTACACTCACGCATCATGAACAAGGGGAAGAGACAAGAACCACCACCAATCGATAACTCCGTTTCGGATTCCACCGGCCAGTATGATCTGCGCTTCGTGTTGTGGCGACAGTTCTGCGCTAAATACAACATTCCTGTTGACACCTTACCGAGTCAGTTGGATGAAGAACAGAAGGAGCAGTGGGAAGACATGAAAGCGCAACGCCTCAAGTCATGAGGACCAGGATCGAATCTTGTAAATCATGAAAATCTTATCAATCCTGTTAAAAAAGGATTGGTTAAGCGCTCCTCTCCGATAGTCGTGACTGGCCCATGTCCTGAATAAACTTTTACATCGTCGCCGAGCGTCAAGAGTTTATTTTTGATCGCGCTCAGTAACTGCTCGGTCGAACCTCCCGGCAGATCAGTCCTGCCAATCGAACCCGCGAATAAGACGTCGCCGACAAACACCTTCCGTTCAGTTGGCTCGTAGAGCACGACGTGCCCAGGGGTATGGCCGGGGCAGTGACGCACTTCGAATTCGAGCTCACCAACTGAATACTTCTGGCCGTCAGTCCAGTACTCATCCACAGGAGGCGGTTCTTCAAAAGCAAACCCCAGTGCTGCCCATTGCGCGCGCGGGATGCCAATCCACGCCGGCTGCTCAGGCAATGCTCGATATATGAATTCGTCGCCTTTGTGCAGGTTGATTTTAGCTTCCGGTTTCAGTTTCTTCAGGGCCGCGACGCCGCCGACGTGATCGAGGTGCGCATGAGTAAGAGCAATCGCCTGTAACGTCAAACCATGGCGTTCTAAAGTCTCCACGATGCGCTCCGCCTCATCGCCGGGATCGATGCAGATTGCCTGTTTAGTTTTCTCACACGCAACGATGCGAGTGTGCTGTTGAAAAGCGGTGACGGTGATTTCTTCGATGATCATTTGCTTTGTATAATACTCGCACAATGCCGGTAACCGCTCAATCAGCACCATTGGCCGCCGTGCTGGATTCGATGACCATCGAAGGCGCGCCCGAGTTGACTGAACATCTCGATGCAGGCGCGCTGAAGTGTTATGCCTGTGGCCATCGATGCTTGATCAAGGAAGGCAAGCGCGGTATCTGCAAGGTCAGGTTCAACGAAGGCGGTCATCTTCGTGTGCCGGCAAATTACGTTGCCGCCCTCGCCTGCGATCCGACTGAGAAAAAACCTTTCTTTCACGTGCTGCCCGGTTCCGACACTTTGACTTTCGGCATGTTGGGCTGCGATCTGCATTGTGCTTACTGCCAGAACTGGCTCACGTCTCAGGCCTTGCGCGACGACTCTGCGGGCACAAATCCCACGATGGTTTCAGCAGAGCGACTGGTAACAATGGCAAAAGCGTATGGCGCCGCAATGGTCGGCAGCAGTTATAACGAACCGCTGATCACTGCCGAGTGGGCGATCGACGTTTTCAAGAAAGCGCGGCCGGCGGGTTTCAGAACGGCGTTCATTTCAAATGGAAACGCCACACCGCAAGTGCTCGATTACCTGCGCCCGTGGACTGACTGTTACAAGATCGATTTGAAGTCGATGAACGATAAGAACTATCGGCAACTCGGCGGGGTAGTCGACAACATTCTTGAGACGGTGAAGATGGTGCACGAGCGTAAGTTCTGGGAAGAGATCGTCACGCTGGTCATTCCGGGTTTCAACGATTCGGAAGACGAACTGCGTCGTGCGGCTGAGTTCATCGCGTCAGTCTCAACTGATATTCCGTGG
>JBKPJS010000083.1:0-13575 GCA_046730815.1 Acidobacteriota bacterium | reverse complement strand
ATCGAGCACGGGTCGTTTCTCGACGAAGAAGGCGCACGGTTGATGAAGGAGCGCGGAACGTTTCTCGTGCCGACGCTATCGGCGGCTGAGGGAGTTGAGCGTGCGGCAAAGACTGGCGTGTTGAAAGGCTTACGCGCAGAGAAGGCATTGGCTGCTGCGGCGGCAGTTCGCCATGCGATCAAGCTGGCAGTGGCAAATAAAGTTCAAATTGCGTTGGGAACCGATGCGGGAGTTGTACCTCACGGCACAAACGCGCACGAGTTTGTGCTAATGGTCCAGTGGGGCGGTTTGAGTAACATGGACGCAATCGTCGCCGGAACATTGAACGCCGCGAAGTTGCTAGGCTGGGACAAACGAGTCGGCTCGTTGACTACAGGCAAGTGGGCCGACATCGTCGCGGTGTCTGGCGATCCGTTGAAGGATATTGAGAACGTTCAGAAGGTTGTGTTTGTGATGAAGAACGGTGTGATTTACAGCCGCAGATGAACGCGAATACACGCTGATTTCTAATCTGCGTAGATCCAGTTCATCTACGGCCTCACTTTATCTCATCCCAGATGAGCGTGTGCTTCGTCTCTTTCAATAACAGCGACCCCACAATAAACGTCAGACTCGCGACGATAATCGGGTAGTACAGGCCGGCGTAGATGTTGCCGGTCTGCTCAATTACTGACAGCCCAATCAGTGGCAGCAGGCCGCCAAAAACACCGTTGCCGATGTGATACGGTAACGAGAGTGCCGTGTAACGGATCTTTGCGGGAAATGCTTCAACCAGGTACGCAGCAATTGGTCCATACACCATCGTCACGAACACGACCTGGATGAAAATCAAAACGATCAACTTCCACGCAACCGGATCGGCTATGAAAGAACTGAAACGCGTGTAAGGCAATACTTCCTTCGCCGGTTGCAACGCTCCGTTGACGAGCGTTTGGGGAGTCAAACTAATAGCTCCGGTGGTCGCGTTTCTTTGCGAGACGGCAGTTACAACTTCAGAGCCAGCCGCGCGTTGCATTGCATGATAAATCGGAACGTAAGAGACAGCCGCGAGCAAACAGCCCGCCATCATGATGTGCTTACGTCCGATGCGATCCGAAAGTGCTCCAAAGAAGACGAATAACGGCATCCCGAGCAATAGAGCGATGGCCACTATGTAATTCGCCGAACGACTGTTGACCTTTAAAATGGTTTGCAGGTAAAAGAGCGCATAGAACTGGCCCGTGTACCAGACCACTCCTTGTCCCGCCGTCGCGCCGAATAGTGAAATCAGCACGCGCTTGAGATTGACCCACCTGGTGAACGCTTCCTTGAGTGGTTGAGCCGAAGTCATTCCCGAGCTCTTGATCTGTCGAAAGATTGGCGACTCCTTCATGCGAATGCGGATGTAGAGAGAAATGCCGACGAGAAAGATCGAGATGACGAAAGGCACACGCCAGCCCCAGGCGCTGAAAGCTTCACGACTCATCGCGTTCTGCACGACGAGTATGACCATTAACGACAGGAACAAACCGAGCGTGGCTGTGATCTGAATGAAGCTCGTGTAGAAGCCGCGTCTTTCGTCCGGCACATGCTCGGCGACATAAACGGCAGCACCACCATATTCACCGCCGAGCGCGAGTCCTTGCAGTATGCGAATCAGCAACAGGATTATCGGTGCGGCGATGCCGATCGTCGCGTAAGTCGGAAGAAATCCGATTGTTGCTGTAGCGCCTCCCATGATCAACAAAGTGACGAGAAACGCATACTTGCGTCCGACGAGATCGCCGATGCGTCCGAAGAAGAGTGCGCCGAATGGGCGTACTACAAATCCAACAGCAAAGGTCGACAAGTAAGCGATGAGCGCGAGTGTGTTGTTACCTTGCGGATAAAAGAGTGGTGAGATTGTGACTGCGAGACTGCCAAAGATGTAGAAGTCGTACCATTCGATCATGGTGCCGACTGCTGATGCCATGATTATAGGCCACGGATTTTCACGGACAGGCACGGATTCGATCCGTGTTTTCTGTGATAATCCGTGGCCCACTTCTTAACGATTTTGCGTGCCGGTCATGTTTTTCATCGGCATCTGGAGCTTGCCGTCGGCGCCGCTCGTCAGCGCAAGAAATGCTGAATCCTGGCGCAGCGAATCAAATACAGCATCAACACGCGCTTCCATCATCTCCTTCGCGCGCACTGCTCGATAGCGCTCGTACTGGAAGAAGTGCCGTTGCAGCAACGCGAGCGCTTCTTGCCGGTGACCAGTCTGCGCGTAGATCGCAGCTAGATTGTACGAGGCCGGCAACAAGTTTCGGTTTACACGTGCAATCCTCAAGGCTTCCTCGCCATGTCCGGTAGCTGCCATGAAAACTGCCGCGAACACGAGGTTGTAAGGATCTTTTGGTTCGAGGGCGAGCGCTTTCTTAGTGTAAGCATTGCCCTGGTCCAAATCCCCTTCAGAATTCCAGTAGACCGCGAGATTGCGATAGGCGAGTGCCAGCGGATACTCCGCAACCGACTGCTCCATTAACGACAGTCCCTTCTTAAACTCGCCATCGTGGATCGTCATCTTACCGAGTCCATGGAGAGCAACGGCGCGCGCGACCGGATCTGCGGGCATGTTAAGGATCGTGTTGAACGTTGCTCTGGCTTTGTCCCACTCGCCTGTGTGGTGTCGATAGACTTCACCGAGGTAACGCAGCGGAGTCGGATCCGCGGGATCCATGAGGTGCGCTTTCTGGTACAACTTTTCGGCAGCGACATACTGCTCGGCGATCTCAGCACGCAAGCCCTGGCGCATTACCGCCTCAATTCGCGCGCTTTGGATTCGATCAAAAATCGGTGATGCCGGAATGCTGCCAATCTCTTCAACGCCAAGCTTCTTCAGTTCTTTCGCAGCGTCCTTTGCCTTTTTCGGAAACAAACATTTCTCCTCAGCCACTGGCTTGAGAAGAGCGATAGCGCCTGAATTGTCGCCTGCTTTGATCTTCTCTTTCGCGTCTTTTAGCTGAGTGTCGAGCGCGGTCTCGCGCTGCTTCATCTCCGCATCGATCACTTTCTCGACTTGATCGACTCGGAGTTTGCCATCGGTGTTTTCGATCTTCTTAATTGGCGAGCCGTCGGCATTCGCCAACACGGCAATAGGCAGCGCGGAATCGCCGATGATTGGTTGCAACTCCGGCTGCTTAGCGTCGCCGACTGCCATCGTGACGCATTGCGACGCATAGAGGCTGAGAATGCGTGAAGTGCGCAGACTTGATCTGTCGAGTTCCTGCTGACTTACGGGAAACCAGTACAAAATCAAACCTTTGTTAGGAGCCGTTCTGGGTTCCCAAACTTTCCACGGCACCTTGTAGACGACCGGTGCTGGCCCGCCGCCATTGCCGCCGGAAACACCGCCGGCCCCTCCACCACCGCCGCCACCGCAGGTGGCCCACACGGGCGACATGGAAAACAGGAGGATCAGAATGGTGGCAAGTGCGCGTGAAAGTTGTGTATTCATATTGCGGTTTACCTTTCGTAGTTCAGGCGAGTTGGTGGAATCTTATAGCACAACCGTTTTCAGCCACAAAGAAGCACAAAAGGCACAAAAATCAGCCGAGACCATTTCGTGCTCTTTGTGCTTCTTTGTGGCTGATATTGCGCAACGCTTTCGATTGACGTATTTTTACACAATTATTACTCGCCCCTATTGGATTCGAGTCTAACATCATTAATTTCAACGCAGTCGCAACGGTAACGCGCCCCAAAGTTGGGGAGGAGACGCAAATGAAAATCTTGCTGGTCAATCCGGAGTTTCCCGAAACGTATTGGAGTTTTCGACACGCGCTGCCGTTCGAAGGAAAGAGATGCGTGTTTCCTCCGTTGGGTTTGTTGACTGTTTCCAGCCTACTGCCTCGCGCCTGCGAACGTCGCCTGGTCGATCTGAATGTCGAGCCGCTGAAAGACTCGCAGATTGAGTGGGCTGACATGATCTTCATCACGGGAATGTTGGCTCAAAAAGAATCGCTTCACGAGATCGTTAAGCGTTCCAAGCAGCGAAAAAAGATGGTTGTCCTTGGTGGACCATACGTCACCAGCACCATCGAGGAACTTCCTTACGCGGATCACATTTTCCAGGGCGAAGCTGAAACAACCTTGCCTCAGTTTTTCAAAGACCTCGAGCGTGGGGAAGCAAAACGCACCTACAAGGCACCTGAGCGCCCGCCGTTGTCGCTGACGCCGGTGGCAGACTTCGGTCTCGTCGATCTCAAAAAGTACAGTTGTATGTCTGTGCAATATTCGCGCGGCTGTCCTTTCTCGTGTGAGTTTTGCGACATCATTGAAATCTACGGGCGCGTACCGCGCACGAAAAGCAACCAACAGATCCTGGCTGAGTTTGACGAGCTGAAGCGTCTTGGCTGGCGCGGACCACTCTTTATCGTCGACGATAATTTCATCGGCAATAAGAAGAATGTCCGGCATCTCATGCCCGAGTTGATTGAATGGCAAAAGAAAAACGGATTTCCTTTTTCACTATTAACTGAGGCCAGCCTGAACCTTGCCGATGACGACGACTTGCTCGATTCTATGAAAGCGGCGAGGTTCCGTCGTGTCTTTCTCGGTATCGAAACTCCGGTCGAAGAGAGTCTTAAAGAAGCACAGAAGTCGCAGAACCGCGGTAACCTGCTCAACTCGGTGAAGAAGATACAAAGTCGCGGAATAGAAGTGATGGCTGGTTTCATCGTCGGCTTTGACAACGATCCCGAAGACATCTTCGAACGCCAAATCGAGTTCATTCGCGAAAGCGCAATCCCGTTGGCCTTGGTCGGAATGCTGAACGCACTTCCAGACACGCAACTCTGGAAGCGGCTCGAAAGGGAAGGACGGCTGCTCGGCGCCGATGCTACGGGAAACAACACGATAGCCACGCTCAACTTCATTCCCAAAATGGACGTCGACAAATTGATCAGCGGTTATCAAAGAATCATGCGCACGATTTACAAACCCAGTGAGTACTACCGCCGCGCACTCGACTCGTTGCAACGCACGCCGCAGGAAGTGCCCGAGGCGCACCAGTATCACGGCTTGAAGGCGGTCAAGGCTTCCGTACGCATCGCTTTTAAGTTGGGTGTACTCGATGCTGAGCGGCGCGAGTTCTGGCGGTTCTTCATCCGCGGAGCGCGCAAACATCACGACCGCATGGCTGAGTTGTTACGTCACGCAGCCATGGCCTACCATTTTCGCAAGTTAAACGAGTCCTACGGCGATACGTGAGTTCTTCCAGTAATTCCGCTTTTGCTGCTCTACGTCACCGCGACTTTAGGCTCATCTGGTTGGGTCAGATTGTGTCTGTGACCGGATCGCAGATGCAGTTCGTTGCGATCAACTGGCACGTTTACTTACTTACAAAATCTGCGTTCGCTCTCGGCCTGGTTGGACTCTTCCGCGGCGTGCCGATAATTTTTTGTTCGCTTGCAGGTGGAGTAGTCGCGGATGCAGTTGACAGAAAGAGACTGATGGTCGTGACGCAGACTGTGATGTTAACAAGCGCTGCGCTGCTGACCGCAGGCACTCTCGCGGGGGTCGAGAGTGTCTGGCCCATTTACATACTCAGCGCTTTCGCATCCGCAGCGTCAGCATTCGATGTGCCCGCACGACAGGCATTCATGCCGACACTCGTGCCCGCCGAGGATTTTCCAAATGCTGTAAGCCTGGGAATCGCTGTCTTCAATGTGGCTACAATCGCAGGGCCTGCAATCGCTGGTTTCCTGCTGGCTGAGAGCGGGCCGGCCGTCATCTATGGAATCAACGCGTTATCGTTTCTCGCCGTGATAGCCGCTCTCGTTGCAATGCGAGCGAGCGGTAATCCGGAGTTACAGACTGAACGCCGGAATGCGTTAAGCTTCGCGGCGTTGAAAGAGGGACTAAGATTCGTTTGGCACACGCCGATAATCGTCCAAACGATGACGCTCGATTTCGCCGCGACGTTCTTTGCTTCAGCAACTTTGCTGCTGCCAATCTTCGCGCAGGAGAGATTGCACGTTGGTGCTCGTGGCTATGGTTTTCTGGCCGCGGCTCCAGCGATAGGATCGGTTTTGACTGCCTTGTTGATGGCGCGTCTCGGAAGCTTTCGTAGACAGGGCAGGTTGGTAGTATCCTCTGTCGCGGTGTTTGGCGTGGCTACTGCGGCGTTTGGGATCTCGACGGTGTACTGGTTCTCTCTACTGATGCTTGCTGTTACCGGCGCGGCGGATACTGTGAGCACGGTGTTGCGTCAAACGATTCGGCAACTGGTCACACCGAATTATCTTCGTGGCCGCATGACTTCCATCAACATGATGTTCTTTATGGGTGGCCCACAGCTCGGCGAGTTGGAGGCTGGATCGCTCGCCGCACTCATCGGAGCTCCGCTTTCAGTTGTGATTGGTGGATTGGGTTCACTCATCTGTGCTGCGATTGCGGCAGTGAAGTCAAAGAGCTTGATGGAGTTTGAAATGTGACTTGGACTGCGGCAGAAACAAACACTCACCAGGATCACGTGATCGCTCATATCGTCGGCGCCACTCCGCTCGGCCACTTCGTTTGGGACGAGACCGCATACCTGCTCCTCGACATCGGCTTCGTTTGGAACATCTACCTGGATATGGAGATGGGACTAGTGCCGCACTCAGTTGCTATTAAAGAGTTGGAAGCTGACGATGCCAAGAAGAGTGAATTACGTTCTTACTTCGATCAGTTGTTGCAGAGCGGAAACAAAGAGGCGAGTCCGATCGAATCGGTTGAATTGTTTGAGGACGGAGACGCGCGGCGTCTGGTTTTGAATTGTGAACGGCAAACCGTGGTTATCGAAACTTCTTTAAGCGGCAGATGGACGCGGATTGATGCTGATCTGCGATAACTCCGCGTCCATCTGTTGGCCGAATTAGTTAAGCGATCACACTGATCTGATTATCAACTGCCTTTACACCCTTCACCTGTTTGACCAGTTTTTCAGCCTGCGCTTTTAGCGCTTCAGTCTTCACTGTTCCCACTAACATCACTTTGCCGTTAAGTACGGTAGCAGTGATGCCGAGCGTTGAGAGTTCCGGATCGTCAGCGAGGCGCTTATCGACGGCTTCTTGAATCGTCGAATCCAGGTTCACGCTCTCAGCAGTTGTCGTCGAGGCCGAAGAGGTTGAACCGCCCGCTGGCGGGGTGATAATCACCGGCGCGGGCTGAGTCGCCGGCGCTGGTTGTTGAATAATCACCGGAGGCTGTTGCGCCGGCGCAGGTTGCTGTATCACCGTAGGCGGCTGTTGCGCAGTTAGGTTTGCGTTGTCGGTGTTTGGCTGACTGCTCATCCAAAAGAGGACCAGCATCGTTATCAACGCGATAGCTACCACAACAAGTACGCCGACCATGCCTGCGGAAATACCGCTGTTGTCCGGCGTGCGGACCGACTGTGAACTCACAACCTCACGTCTCTCGTTCGGTGTTTCCACGACCACTCGGCTTCTTCTCGCTTGTTCTTCATCGTATGCCATCACTCTGCCTCCGTTGTTCTAACGAGTTTGTAGATTCAATGCTGAAAGGATTTGTTAGTATCGTCTGCGATAGTGTTTGCGACGCGTGTAAAGATAGGAACCGGCTGCTCCCGCACCTGCGCCTACGGCGGCTGCTCGTTTTCCGCCCGCTGCGGCGCCGACACCAGCACCCAACGCTGTTCCGCTAAGCACAGTGCCTGCTGTTCGTGTGCGTCCTCTAAAATGCCGTTTCGCGGCGCGACGATTGAATGCGTAAAGACCTGAGCCTCCTGCTCCGATGGCTGCACCTTTCTTTCCTCCGACCAAAGCGCCAACACCAGCTCCACCGGCGATGATCGCGGCAGTGCGTGCCTTGCGGCCAAACTTCGATCTATGACGACGTGTCTGTCCGTCTGCTGAGACAAGCGTTCCCGTGACGACTAGCAAGGTCAATACGATTATTAAGGCGAGTAACCTTTTCATCTCTTTCCTCCTTGAACCCTACAGGTACAGCTGACCTTGGTCCTCAGTCTCGGCATTGGCAAACACTATTCCTAAGTTGATAAGCCTGAAATTAGCAGGAATATGCTGTAGGTTGGAGAGGCTTGTTTCAATACCGTACGCTTTTGCTAGCGTGGATTGAGACAGTCCGCCGACTTGGTCTTTGTATCTCGTACTTGGTACCTTGTCCTTGGATTCCTGCACAACAAAAAGCACATGAGTACAGCAATCGTTCACCATCCCATCTTTCGAGAACACGACACCGGCCCCGGCCATCCTGAAACTCCTTCGCGCTATACGGTTGTGATGGAAGCGCTGCGGCGAGACGCGGAACTCTGGGCAAGGCTGCGCGAAGTTGAAGCTAGAGAAGCGCCACGCGGCGATATCCAGGCGGTTCATTCACCGCAACTCTACAAACAGGTCGAGAGAGTTGTGAGTGAAGGCACTGGCTATCTCGACGCGGACACGGTCGTTTCGATGCGTTCGCTCGATGCAGCGAAGCGAGCTGCCGGCGGACCTTGCCAGGCAATAGATCTGATCATGGCGGGTGACGTGAAGAATGCTTTTGTTCCTGTGCGTCCACCCGGACATCACGCGAGTGAAGAAAGAGCGATGGGCTTTTGTCTCTTCAATAACGTTGCCGTTGCTGCACGTTACGCGCAGCAGAAGTATCCGGAGATCGAGAAAGTCGCCATCATCGATTGGGACGTGCATCATGGCAACGGTACGCAGGGAATCTTCTACGACGATCCGACAGTCTTCTTTTTCTCGTCACATCAGTATCCGTGGTATCCGGGCACGGGATCTCGGGGCGAAAAAGGCACGGGCCGCGGGTTGGGGTTCACCCTGAATCTTCCACTGCGTGCAGCAACACCTGCAATCGATCAGAAGCGAGGTTTTGAAGCTGCGCTTGAGGAAATGGCGGCGAGTTTTAGTCCTGACTTGATCATCATCTCAGCCGGTTTTGATTCTCATCTCGGCGATCCGCTGGGTCAGTTGCTTCTCACTGACGCGGACTTTGTAGATATGACGAGGGCTGTGAAGCAGTGGGCGGACAGCAGTTGTGAAGGACGACTGGTGTCGTGTCTCGAAGGCGGTTATAACCTGCAAACATTAGGAGAAACTGTGCGCGCCCACGTAACAGAACTAGAGACAGGATTTCAAGATTAACAGGATTTACAGGATATCCTGCCAATCCTGAAAATCCTGTAATCCTGTAGTATGATCTCCTCACATGCCTGCCACAGAACGTGTCTTCTTAATCGATTCGATGTCACACATTTTTCGGGCGTTCTACGCTCCGATGCAGAACCGTGTCGCGCCCCTGGCGACTTCCCAGGGCCTCGTGACGCAAGCGGTTTACATTTTCACCAACATGCTTATCAAGCTGCTGCGTGAAGAGAAGCCTGATTACATTGCCGCCATCTTCGAATCTCGCGAGAAGACGTTTCGACACGAGACATTTGCCGACTACAAGGCAAACCGGGTGGCGATGCCTGACGATCTTTCCACACAGCTTCCATACATCTTCCGGCTTTGTGATGCCTTCAATATCCCGGTCATCAATTACCCGGGCTACGAAGCCGACGACGTGATCGGCACACTGGCGCGGCAAGTTGCCGAAAAAAAAATGCAGGCAGTCGTCGTTTCGAATGACAAAGACATGTGCCAGCTGGTGAGCGACCCGTATATCGTCTGCATGAGACAGAACTCGCAGGTCGTGAAACGCAAAGAGCCTGTACCTCCGATCGAGTGGTGCGACGAAGCATGGGTGGAGAATAAGTTTGGGGTACCCGCAGGCAAGCTGGTGGACCTGCTCGGCTTGATGGGAGATGCGATCGACAACATACCCGGCGCTCCCGGCATTGGTTCGAAAGGTGCAGTGCAGATCATTCAGCAGTTTGGATCCATCGAGGCTGCCCTTGAAGGTTGGGAATCGGTCAAGCACAAGACGTATCGCGAGTCGCTGCGAAACAACGCTGATCTGATTCGACAGTCGCGCGAGCTGGCGCGCATTCGCATCGATCTCGACATGCCGTTGAAACTCGATGAGATCAAAGCCAAGCCTCCCGATCGCACTGCCGCTTACGAGCTGTTTCGCGAGTTGGAATTCGTCAACCTTATCCGCGAATATGCTGATGCTGCGGTTGAGCGGCCAGCGACGGCCGAGGCTGCACGCAACTACAAGATCGTCCAAACAAAAAGTGACCTGGACAATTTGGCGCGAACATTATTCGACGCGGAAAGCGTAGGAGTTGCGGTCGCCGATTCAACTCCGGCGGGAACGGGTGAGCAGGAATGCTTTACGGAGCTGCAAACGACTCGTGGAATTGCTTTCGCCACCAAAGCCGGAGTCTCGGCTTATGTGGATCTTGAAAAGTTTTCGGGTGGCCCGGATGCAGCGATCGGAACTCTGCGCGACGTGCTGGAGAATGGTCTCATTGAAAAATCAGTTCATGATTTGAAACGCGCGGTTGCCCTGCTCGATCGCTTCCAGATCACGCTCGAAGGTGTCAAAGACGATACGTTCCTCGCCGCATATCTCCTCGATCCGAATCGCAGTAAATACGAGCTTGTAGATCTTGCACGCGAAGCACTGAACGTCGACAACAGCAGTGCGCCGGCGGCCAATTGGCCTGAGACCGCCTGGCAAACCGCTATCGCCGCTGACCTGACAGCGCAAACCGCTCGCGTATTGCGAACGCGAATTCTCGACAAGAAGCTCGAGACGATCTACTCGGAAGTTGAGCTTCCACTGGCGCCGTTGCTGTATCGCATGGAGCGAGCCGGACTTAAAGTCGATCGAAAAGTTCTCGCGGACTTGTCGAGCTACATCGGTCAGGAGCTTCACAAACTCACGGTCCAGATCTATCAACTGGCGGGACGTGAATTCAATATCGGCTCTCCGAAGCAGGTTGGCGAAGTTCTTTCCGATCTGCATATCGACATCGGCAGGAAGACTTCGACCGGTCGCGTTTCCACGAGCAAGGCCGTGCTCGAAGAGTTGGCCCAGCAGTTTGAGTTGCCGCGTTTGATTATTGACTATCGCGAGCTCGATAAACTAAAGAGTGTCTACACTGACGCATTGCCTCAGCAGATCGCGACCGACGGGCGCATTCATTGCCAGCTCAATCAAACTGTGGCAGCTACCGGCCGCCTGTCTTCAAGCGATCCGAATCTTCAGAACATTCCCATTCGAAGCGAAATGGGAAGACGTATTCGCCGCGCCTTCGTAGCAGAAAAGGGAAACAAGATCATCTCCGCGGATTACTCGCAACTCGAATTGCGGTTGCTGGCCCACATCACGCAGGACCCGGTGATGCTCGAAGCATTTCAAAAAGGCGAGGACATTCATGCGCGCACAGCCAGACTTGTTTTCGGCGCGAAGACTGGCGAGGAGCTCAAAGAAGCGCGCAGGTTTGCCAAGATCGTCAACTTCGCGATCGCTTACGCGATTGAGCCGTGGGGACTGTCGCAGCGGGTGGGAATCTCTCGGCAGGAAGCCAAGAAAGTTATCGGAGATTATTACAACACCTACAAAGGCGTTCGTCGTTACATGGAAGAAGTGCCGATCAGAGCGCGCGAGCATGGTTACGTGAGATCGATCTATGGGCGCATTCGACCGCTTCCAGGCATAACAGATCGCAATGCAAACATTCGCAAGGCTGCGGAGCGGGAGGCGATAAACATGCCGATACAGGGAACTGCCAGCGATATTGTGAAGATCGCCATGTTGAAGGTCGATGAGGAATTCAAACGGGCCAACCTTGAAGCTCGCATGCTCATGCAAGTGCATGATGAACTGTTGGTGGAGGGTCCCGAAAAAGAGGTAGCGAAAGTGAGTGAAATACTGAGGCACGAGATGGAGACTGCTGTTTCGCTCGACGTTCCGCTTGTGGCAGACGTTGGTGTAGGGGACAATTGGATGGACGCAAAGCCTTAAATGCAACCAGCACGAGACAAACATGAAGTCGTTTACCGGCGGACGCAGACAACGCCTGTTCCCGATAGGCCGACCGAGCACCGTCGAGGATTTGCTCCTGCGATTACCCCTCTGATTATTGGATTCCTCGTGCTCCTGGGTCTTATTTTGGCGTTAGGTCTTCGAAGCGCAAACAAGATGGACGAGGTTGGTTTGAATGCTCGCACGCTTGCGCTTCAATATTCTGCCCGCCTTGGGTTGCTATTGGATCTTCGGCTTAAGGTTGCTCAAGTGGACAACGAAGCCCGAGCGCGCCATCGCGAGGAAGGGGTGCGAGAACTGGCGCCACCGTTCCCAGTAAAACTTGATAAGGCGCGCGATGAAGCAAAGAAAGCGATGGTTCTCATGGACCACCCGCCCCTTTCTCAGGACCAGAAATGGATCAATCTTCGGAATGATTTTGAATCATATCTGGAAATCACAGAGGATCAACGGCGGTACGGTCTTGAAGGTTTCGAGAGCTTTAGGAAAGTCGATGCTGAACTCAATTCCTTGTATTCAGATTTGCAGGCCGAACAAGAGAATATTATTAACGACGTGCGGAAGTCGCAAAGAGAAGCGCGAGAGTCCATCAGCCTGTGGACTGTGATTGCCATTGCGGTTGGCGCGTTAGTAGCAGCCGGTACAATCTGGCAGGTGCAGCGACATTTCAGTGAGATGCGTCGCAGCGTGTTGGAAACCCGGCGTGAGCGCACGTTCACGACGCAACTGCTCGAAGGAATGGTCAGTGCTGTGGCCGCCATCGATGAAGAGGATCGAATTCGCAGCGCCAACGCCGCCTTCTTCCGGATCTTTCCCGACGCGAGCATCGGCGCATCAGTACTCGAGAAGATTGCGCCCGACGATGTGATGAGGATGTTGGAAACTGTAACATCTATTCGCGTTACCAAAGCGACATATCACGGCCGTTGGATAGCGCAGGTTGACTCGGAGGATAAAGCTTTCGACGTTTATTCATCGCCGCTGGCGATCAATGGCGATCGCGGCCAGATCGTCACACTTGTCGATGCGACCGAAGCAGCGGAATCTGAGCGTACCCTGCGCCGAAGTGAATCACTCGCCGCGGTGGGACGAGCGACCACGCAAGTTGCACATGAAATCCGCAATCCACTTGGCAGTATTCGCCTGGGGGTTTCGATGTTGCGTGACAGTGTGAATGATCAGGAAGCGCTGAACACGATCGAGCTCGTCGAGCGCGGTATCAAGCACTTGAACAAGCTCGTGGTTGACGTCACTCAGTTTTCACGCCAGAAGGAGTTGGAGCGATCTCAGGTCGATCTACACGAGTCGCTTGAGCGAAGCATCGATCTCGTTAGTGAAAGAATTCGTGAGAAGAACGCGACTGTCGAGAAGGTGTTCACCGACGGGACGATTGTGGGCCAGTGGGATCCTTACCAGTTGCGGCAAGTATTTGTAAACGTGATTGCGAATGCTGTCGATGCAAGTCAGGAAAACTCCGCCGTCATGATCTCGACGGAGCTGCTGCCGCCTGAAACTAATGGCGACGGGCAACCGCCGAAAAGCTATGCACGCATCACCATCGCCGATCAGGGCAAAGGGATGGACCAGGCCACGCGCGATCGCATCTTCGAACCGTTCTTTTCTACAAAGAAGCGTGGGACGGGTCTCGGT
>JBKPJS010000082.1:0-3495 GCA_046730815.1 Acidobacteriota bacterium | reverse complement strand
GCGTTTTTACGGTGGTACGTCTAATCATTGGGGAGGTCAAACTCGGCCCGAGGACCCGATCGACCTCGAGGAGCGGCGACCTGGAAGTTCAGTGATTTGGACCAGAAAACTTATAACGAGACTACGGCGCTATTCAGACGGCTGTGAATAACCATAAAGGGACTGTGAACTATCCCAACTGGGATGAGAGCGAATGGATCGTCAACGGCCACCACATCGGAACCACACGTATGCACAATGATCCCAAGCAAGGCGTCGTCGACGCGAACCTTAAGGTGCACTCTCTCAAGAACCTTTATGTCGCAGGGGCCTCGGTATTCCGTCTGCCGGGATCTCCAACCCAACCTTCACGATCATCATGTTCTCGATACGGTTGGCCGACCACCTGACCAAAGTGTTAGCCGGCGGATGACTGTCGTTACGGGTGTTGGTCGGAGAAAGAATCGCCACAAAGAAGCACAAAAACAGCAAAAGCCATTTGTGCTTCTTTGTGGCTGGAACTTACTGCTTCTTCGTACTTTGAGTGTCTTTTAGTTTGGCGTGGGCCCGGTCGTAGTTAGCTTTGTAAATGGCCGCATTTGGATCGTTGTTTTGCTGGCCCAGCACCTGTGCCTTCTCGTAAAGCGGTTCCGCGAGATCAATTCGCCCGCCTCGTTCATATGCTTCGGCAAGGCTGTCGTAAACGTTCGCAGACGCCGGATAACGTTCCACGTTCGCTTTGAACACGGCAATCGCCTCTTCCGGTTTTCCATCGAAGATAAACTGGTAACCAATCTGATTGATGAGGTTCTCCGGCACCGGGATGGTATAACCGAATCTTTCGCTAAGTTTTTTGTAATGCGCGTCGGCACCCTGCAAGCCGCCAATCACCGCTCCGCTCTTCGGATCTCTGGCGCCTTGCCAACCTTCATAAACTTTTCGCAAGCCGAAATAATGGCTGCGAAGCACCACTGACCCATGGTCTTCATCAGCCATGCGCTCAGCTTGCCACTCGAACCCCTTAATGCTCGTCTTCGAAAGCAAGTCTTTGAAACTGTCGAAACTCTCTCCAATCGCGCCTGGCTCATTACCTATTGACACAAACAGAGTCACTTTCAGTTCCTTCTGATTCTTCAAGAAGTCTTCTGCCCGTTTCAACTCTTCACCGTTCTCCCATTGCAGTGAAGGACTAACTGCAACATAGGAATTGAAAAGCCCAGGTTTGCTAATCATCGAGTGGATTGCGAATAGTCCGCCGAGCGAATGCCCCGCGAGAATGCGATAAGGCTGAACTCGATATTGCTTCTCAATCTCAGGAATGAGCTCAGTCTCAAAGAACTTCAGAAAGTTGTCGGCACCGCCACTCGTTGGAAACTGGAGCTCGCCCGCAAGATTTTTGTTGGTGGACTTCACCGGCGTTAGATCTCGAGTACGATCAGTGTTCGTGACGCCGACTACAATCAAATCTGACATACGACCATTTCGCGTAAGAAACTCAATCGTACTCGCCGTGTGGCCCATGTGAGCGTCGCCGTCGGTCATGTAGAGCACCGGATAACTTACCTTGTTCGTTTCATATCCCGGCGGAGTACGCACCAACACAATCCTGTCTTCGCCCAGCACTGCTGACTTGAGCGTGAGTTTCTTCACTGTGCCTGTAGCTGGTTGTGCGACTGCCGCAGCTGAGATCAGTAAGAGCACGGCAAAACCAGACAACAGACAGGTCAGATTTGAGATGTGGGAATTAAGGGTAGTAGCCGATCGGAAATGGGTAGTCATAGCTTCAACTCCAAAAGAGGATCGATTCTGCCGATGCTGCGGCAAACAGGTTAGGGAGTCGCAGATATTACAAGATTTATCCACTTCATCCAATGCGGTTGGGATGAAGCGCGATAAAGTAGTGCTGACCTGTCAATTCCGCGGTTTCAAGCGGCGCGTAAGTGGTTCGTCAATTTGTTGTTTTGGTCCACGGCTGCGTCAATAGTATGTTTTAAGGTGCTTTGCGTTGCATTTAAAGTCCTCGCACCCTGCGAACACTCGAACGATTTGTTAGACTAAAAATCACGAAACTTCATATCTAATCTCAAGGAGGAACTATGACCAAAGACGCGGAAATCGAGGATCGGCTAGCCGACTTCACCCGCGACAGGAGAATTCTGCTCTTATCACTGATGGCAGTAGCCGTGGGCGCCTCGAGCGCAGTTGTCGCCAAAGCTCTCGTGTGGCTAATTGCCGTCATCACCAATCTTACTTTTTATCAACGCTTTTCTTCGGACTTCATTTCGCCCGCAAATCATCACCTGGGACTACTCGTAATTTTTGCTCCAATCATAGGCGGCTTAATAATCGGACTCATGGCGCGCTACGGCTCAGAGAAGATCCGCGGTCATGGCATTCCTGAAGCCCTTGAAGCAATTCTTTTCGGCCGCAGCCGCATGGACGTGAGGGTGGCGGTTTTGAAACCGCTATCATCCGCTATCTCGATCGGTTCGGGTGGTCCATTCGGCGCCGAAGGTCCCATCATCATGACCGGGGGCGCGATCGGATCGATCTTCGCGCAACTGTTTCACCTTTCCGCCGCTGAGCGCAAGACCTTGCTCGTCGCCGGAGCTGCTGGTGGTATGTCGGCGATTTTTAACTCGCCGGTAGCCGCAGTGTTACTGGCCGTGGAGTTGCTTCTTTTTGAGTGGCGGCCGCGTTCGTTCATTCCCGTGGCCATTGCATCAGCCGTCGCCGCGGTGGTGCGCGTGCCACTACTCGGGGCGGGCGCGATCTTTCCGGTTACAACCCACGCGCCACTCGGCGCTGAAGGTCTGATGATCGCGTTTATAGTCGGCATCACTGCCGGATTGGCGTCAGGTGTACTGACGTCGTTGGTCTATCTCTGTGAAGACCTGTTCAGTAAGCTTCCGATTCACTGGATGTGGTGGCCTGCTATCGGCGGACTGTTCGTCGGTATTGGCGGTTGGTTCGATCCGCGCGTGCTGGGTGTGGGTTACGACACCATTCATGCGCTGTTGAGAGGCGAACTGGTTGGGGCGGTCGTGATTGGATTGTTAATCGGAAAAGCAGTCGTCTGGTCCATCTCGTTGGGCTCGGGAACTTCTGGCGGCGTGCTGGCGCCACTTCTGATTATTGGCGGCGCACTCGGCGCTCTCGAAGGAAAATTCATATCACTGGGAGATCCAAGCCTCTGGGCGATGATTAGTATGGCTGCAATGATGGGCGGCACCATGCGCTCACCATTGACTTCAATGATCTTCGCTCTTGAGTTGATCATGACCTGAACCTCTTGCCCGCTCTGCTGGTGTCGTGTATTGCCGCGCACGCCGTGACGGTGTTGTTGCTGCGCCGGTCCATCCTGACTGAAAAGGTGGCGCGTCGTGGTTTTCACGTCACTCGTGAATACAGTGTGGATCCGCTCGCTGTCTTGCGCGTGGGGGAAGTTATGGATCGTAATCCGCCAACCGTGCCGGCCCAGATGAAAGTCAGTGAACTTTCCGATCGGATCGCGAA
>JBKPJS010000081.1:0-2148 GCA_046730815.1 Acidobacteriota bacterium | reverse complement strand
ACGTTGTCGATCTTTTTGAGCGCTGGTGCCCGCACGTCGTCGTCAGTGTTCACCCGCTTACGCAGCATATTTTTGCCCGTGTGTTGAAGGAGTTGAATCTCGCCGACCGAGTTCCACTCGTATCCGTGGTGACTGATCCTTGTTATGGGTTTTGGAAAGGTTGGGCTTGCGACGCGGTAAGCCTTTATCTCGTCGCGAGCGATGATGCACGGCGCCAGTTAATCGATTATGGAGTAGCGCCCGAACGAATCAAGATTTCAGGTCTTCCGGTGCATCCGAAGTTTGCTTATCCCGGCGAGGAAGCGGCGCAGGCAGCCCGCCGGGCGCTCGGCCTGGATCCGGAAAAGTTTACCGTGTTTGTAAACGCGGGCTGGATCGGCGGCGGCAACATTCCGCAGATCTTTCGCGAGCTTGTGCGCGGGGAGCTGGATGTCCAGGCCATTTTCCTGGCCGGGAAGAATGAAGACCTACGCGCTGCTGCCGAGTCGATTGCGCTGGATGCGCCGTTTCCGATCAAAGTTATCGGTTACTCAGACGAGATCGAGAAGTTAATGAGCGCCGCAAACGTCATGATCTCGAAGCTTGGCGGACTAACGACCTTCGAAGCCCTCGCTTGTCGCGTTCCAATCATCGCGGACATGATCACCGATCCAATGCCGCAGGAGGCCGGAACCGCGAACCTCATCGCGCAGCGTGGCGCCGGCGTGATGCTCAAGCGTTCGAGTGACGTCGTTGGGGTCGTGCGGCGCATGATGGAAGACGAAGTGCTTTATTCACGCATGCGCGCTGCCACCGTCGGACTGGCGGTTCCGAACGCCACGCGTCAAATTGTCGAAGAGATTGCCGCTCTAATTCCACAACCCGAAGCCGCCGTCCTCAGTGAAGTAGCCTCTGCCTGACGAACAAATCAGCGAAAGAAAGTCTTGACAAGCGTGGTCTAATAAACTAAGAACCACGTATTCTCAGTCACGTCGATCGTTTCGTTCTCTCAGGAAACTGATTTGCTCACCTAATCACATAGGAGGCCACTATGCCGACGCGTAAGAAAGCTACTAAAACAACAAAGAAATCAGCGAAAAAGGGCGGCAAGAAGTCCAGTAAATCGAGATCTCGTGGTAGAGCCATGGGTGGACCAGTACCGCCATACGCAGAAGCCATTCGTGGAGCAGTTGCACGCGGCGATACGCGCCAGATGAGAGACCTGGCGGCCAGTTCGCGCAAATGGGTGAACGACGTACAGTTAGCACTCGAGGAGCTTGAGAGGGCTATAACCGAATCCGAGGCTTGATTCTCAAGAGCTCCGGCATTAATTAGATGGCTGAACCAACCCGTTATCTTTCCGCGGGCGATCGCTCGTCATTTACACCTGTGCACGCAGTCTGGGAGATCACCCTCGCTTGTGATCTCAAGTGCCGGCATTGTGGCTCGCGTGCCGGTAAACGCCGCTCGGCGGAGCTAACCACTGATGAATGCCTCGATCTTGTTCGCCAACTCGCTCGGATGGGAACACGCGAAGTCACCTTGATAGGCGGCGAAGCGTACCTTCGCCGTGATTGGCTCAAGGTCATCAGGGAAATCAGGGACCAGGGGATGGACTGCACGATGCAGTCCGGTGGACTTAACCTGACGGAAGAGCGGATCAAGTCGGCAGTCGATGCCGGTCTTCAATCACTCGGAATTTCAGTGGATGGTCTGCGGGAAGTTCACGACAACTTGAGAGGCGTGAAGGGTTCGTTTGATGCGGCTTTCGCCGCGCTCGACGCAGTTAAGAAGTGCGGCATTACTTCCAGCGTCAATACACAGATCACTTCGCTTGTTATTCCGCAGTTGCGCGAGTTGATGAACCTTTTCATCGCCGCGGACGCCAGGAACTGGCAAGTTCAACTAACTGTAGCAATGGGCAGGGCTGCCGATCATCCGGAACTGCTGCTGCAACCTTACGAATTGCTGGAGCTGATGCCGTTGCTTGCCGAGCTCTATGAGGAAGGCGCTGACAAGGGGTTCCTGCTTATACCCGGAAATAACATCGGTTACTTCGGCCCTTACGAATCGTTGTGGCGCGGCAGCGGTGATGATCGAGTGTACTGGACCAGTTGTAATGCCGGGCAGAACACGCTCGGAATCGAAGCCGACGGCACCATCAAGGGT
>JBKPJS010000080.1:0-1918 GCA_046730815.1 Acidobacteriota bacterium | reverse complement strand
TCGACCGGATGAAGCAATTCAGTTTTGAGCCATAAAACCCTCATCATCTGCGCGCGCCTTACCACTTTTAAAGCAAATCCATCCACAGATTTCACAGATCATTTTTCTGTGTAATCTGTGGAATGCCTTGTGGTTAGTTGCGTGAAATCCTATACCCCAACCAAACTCCTTTCGAGTGCCGGTTCAGAAGAAGTCAATTCCTCACTGTCAAAGAACCTTCTCAGCCACATCTCAAAGTTGAGCAGCGACCATAATCGCTCGGCATGGTCTTCACCCGCCTGATGCAGCGACACGAGCCTGCGCACGAAATCCGGAGCGAAGATGCCACGCGATAAAGCACGGTCGCTCAAAACGTACTCCTCAATGACTGACTTGAATGGTCCACGGAACCAGCGCCCAATCGGCACCGGAAACCCCATCTTGCTGCGGGACAGGATCGGTTCGGGTAGAACGCCTTTCATACTCTCGCGGAGAACGTACTTCGTCGTCGCGCCGCGCAACTTCATCGTGTCAGGCATCCGCGCAGTGAATTCCACCAGCTTGTGATCCAAAAAAGGCACCCGGCTCTCGAGTGAAGTCGCCATGCTCATCTGGTCCTGCTTCATCAGTAGTTCGTGCAGGTAAGTCTTTATGTCTGCATACAACAGTCCATCGAGCAGCGACAAATCTTTGGTCGTCGCGAGCAGTCGTCGCAGCTCAACGTACGGATCGATATCGTGAATGCGATCGCGAGTTTCACGTGTAAACATGTGCTGCTGCATCGGCGAGGGAAACACAGCAAAGTTATCGAAGTAGATACTCTCGAGCTCCGGCGACAGCACGAGGAAAGTCCGCATAAGCTTTTGTCGCAAGCGACCGCCCGGCAGCGTCTGTTCGATCTGTTTTCGAATCGTGTTTCTCGCAATCGCAGGCATCAGCTTGTTGTAGCGGCGGCCCATCGCGAGATTCCACATCGTGCGGCGGTAGCGTCCATATCCGGCCAGTAATTCGTCACTTCCCTCACCGGTAAGCACCACCTTCACGTGTTGCGATGCCAGGTGGGAAACAAAATAAAGCGCGACACTCGACGGGTGGGCCAAAGGCTCGTCTTCATGCCAAACCAAACGCGGCAAGGCAGCGAAGAATTGTTCCGGACTAACGACGACTTCGTGATGATTGGTTTTGTAAGCCTCGGCGACGAGTCGCGCATACTCCAATTCGTTGGCTTCACGCTCGGCGAACGCGACTGAAAAAGTCTTGATCGGCTCGCTGACCATGCCGCTCATCATGGCTGCAATGGCGGAAGAATCGATGCCGCCTGAGAGAAACATTCCGAGTGGAACGTCGGCCATCAGACGCAAGCGTACTGACTCGCGAAACAGCTCCGACCACTGTTTGATGTATGTCTGATCATCACGCTGTTCCGTGTCTTTCGAAAAATCGACATCCCAGTAACGACGAATCGATACGTCACCATCACGCCACGTCAGAACATGTCCCGGCAGGAGCCGCTTGACACCTTCAAAAAGCGTCTCTTCTCCGGAAGGTGCATGGTTCGCGAGATAGTCAGATAAAACCGCGAAGTTGATCTGAGGCTTAACCGCGCCTGCTTCGAGCAGTGCTTTTATTTCCGAAGCGAAGTAGAGCGAGCCGTCATGAGTATGAACGTAATAGAGCGGCTTGACGCCGAGCCGGTCACGAGCGATGAACAACTCGCGTTTGCCACTGTCCCAAATCGCAAAGGCAAACATGCCGCGCAGGTAGTCAACACAGGACGTGCCGTGCTCTTCGTAGAGATGCAGGATTGTTTCTGTATCGCAGTGTGTCTGGTAAACGTGGCCGTTTGCTTCGAGCGACTCGCGATAGTCAGCGTGGTTATAGATCTCGCCGTTATAGGTGATGTGCAGCGAAGCGTCTTCATTGGTCATCGGTTGATGGC
>JBKPJS010000079.1:0-2447 GCA_046730815.1 Acidobacteriota bacterium | reverse complement strand
GGACTCATCCCAGTTGCCGAGATCGGCGACGAAGCGCATCGAAACTCTGGCGCCGGAGTTGACGGTGGGCATGGAACCACCGGTCTCTTGCGGCAGTGTAGGACCAGCAAAGCCGGAGAAGATCTTTTCCAACACATGAGGAAAGTGAATGCTCGCGAGCTTGCCCCACGTCCAATTGGCGGAGTCTGGACCAAGTCGATCGGTAAGAGTATTGCGTGCCTCCCGATAGCACGCCAACAGAAAATCCTCATAAGATGTAAACTCTGGCGGTAACCACTCGAGTGGGCGTTCGGTAATCAACTTATCGATGAATGTGCTTTCGTTTCTCCATTCATATAGTTGTGCCCGCGCACTACCCATAACACCCACGAGCATCTGACGCCGGAACGCTTTGCGCATCTCCGTGACCAGAGGCAAAACTTTTGATTCAGCGTTCGAGTAGCCATCCCAGCCGGCAAAAGCGACCGATATTTCATGCCATTCTGCTGAACTGGATACTAAGGGCTGCGCGACCTTGAGCACCTCGGACAGAAATATGACGTCAGCGTAAGCGTAAGTATCACCCTGCACCTGAAGACAGTCCGCCACCGTCAGTCCCCTTTTGCTCGTAAGCAGATCAAACATCCGCCGCGCGCGATAGGGTACTCTCCAGTTATGCGTGAGATGGTATGGATAATCACGACCGACGAGACGATTATTTCCTGTCACGATCACACCCGGGGAAGGATCAAACGCGTGTGGCAGCTCTTGAAAAGGAATAAATCCAATCCAATCACCTTCATCGGTGGCGCCGTCGTAAGGCACGCTTCCGTCGCCGGTTTTTCTGATCGGTATTCGACCGGCGCTGTAGTAACCGATATGGCCGTCAGTATCAGCATAGACGAAGTTTTGCGGTGGTCCGGCAAAACCACTCAGCGCCGTGACAAAATCGTCCCAGTTGCGAGCACTGTTAATCGCCAGAAAAGCCTCGAGGTCAATCAGGTCGCTGTCGAGCGCCGTCCAACGCAACGCCACTCCGAGTGTTTCGCGTTCAAGTATGATTGGCCCATGACGTGTCACCTTGACCTCAAACGTCTCGTGTGACAAATCACCGGACGGCTGGCGAACCCTGACTGTTTCTTGTCGCACTTCCACCTGACGCTGGCCTTCAGGCGTTTGGTAAAAGTAAGGATCACTTGCGTCAAGCTTTTCGAGGTAAAGGTCTTGAACGTCAGGGCATAAGTTCGTGATGCCCCACGCGATCCGGTTATTGTGGCCAATCATGATTCCCGGTAGACCAGGCAAAGCGACTCCGCAGACGTGCAGTTCGGGTGCGCGCAAGACTACGATGTGCCATATCGGCGGGGACGTCGGCGCCAAATGCGGATCGTTGGCCAGAAGCGGCAGGCCTGATGCCGTCAAAACGCCGCTAACAACCCAGCTATTACTTCCAACCTCGCGGTCACGGCCAGCGCGTCGCAGCGATTTCAGGAGCTCAGTCAAAGCAGCCAGCTCGAACTCACTAAACTTCGCGCGCAAGGAAACGTTGTCGCTCAAAGCAACACGGCCGGCGGCATCGTCGTTACCAACGATTAAGATGTCGAGAGGAGAAGTAACCGGCAGCAGGACTTCGAGTTTTTCAGGTGGCAAGTCACTCAACAATGCGCGCAGAATGTCTGCGTCTATGGTTACCGACAGACTTTCGGAAAACAGCTTTCCCAGCGCAAGGGAATCGACAGCGGCCCATTTACTCGGAGCGTAGTGCAACACCTGAAACTCCGCCGGCAGCGAAGTAGTTTCGCAAGATTCGATAAAAGCATTGACGCCGCTCGCGTAAGACTCGAGGATGAGCCGCGTTCGCGTCGTCGCGCGTTCAAACAGTGAGGCGGCAAGCTGCGCAAACCCGTAAGTTCGATGAAGCTTATCTGAACCGAGCGCATTTGGTCCTAAGATTTCCGAGAGCCGGCCTAGCGCAGTGCGCCGCAAGAGATCCATTTGCCACAAACGATCTGACGCAGTGGCGTAGCCTTGCGCGAAGTAAAGATCCTTCTCGTTTGCCGCTTCGATGTAAGGTATACCCCGCCGGTCGCGGCTGATCTTTACCTCGCTCTCGAGCAACGCACTCTCTGAATTTTTAACGTGTATAGACATTTCGCAAATACCCGTGCTTTGTGTCTTTTGTGGTTAGACAGACTTCCCGAAAGTTATGTGGAGCTGCGTAGCGCGGCTTCGCCGCTTAAAATGATTTGACGAGTAAGGTTACGGAACGCTAGCGGCGAGGAGCTTTGCCTAAAAAGTCTGCTCTAAGCACCGAAGGTGCGAAATATGATAGCCAGGGGCAAGCGCCGAGTATGCGAGGCGCGTCGCCCCTGGTAAAAAGCGTAACGACTGCGGAGCTCTGAAAGAGCGGAATAAATAGCGGGGCTGAGATATTTCGCACTTTCAGTGCTCTGTTCAATTAATCCGAC
>JBKPJS010000078.1:0-4755 GCA_046730815.1 Acidobacteriota bacterium | reverse complement strand
GGAAAGCGTCCACCCTCATTACGTGGACCAACAAAATCCTGCTCCTCGTTCAAAAGTGAAAACGGAAAACCACTGCGCCAGTCGATCACAGGCGTTGCTACGACATCGTAGGGCAGCGCAAAGTCGCCCCAGAATAGCAGGCGGTTCGGCGCGTCAAAAGGCTGCTTGCCATATTCGTCAGGACGAATGACGGCATGCTTGAGATTGCCGAAGTACGTGTTGAAGTCGTTCAGATTACCGCGAGCCTGGGATCTTACGTAAGACAAGTAGATGTTGCGTCCTTCCTGGAAACGGAACCGCGCGACGCCCTGCAATTCGCGATAACGCGAGCGCCCGTTGTTCTGCAACAAGAGCGCATTGTCGGCAGGTTCGATTACGAAATCCCTCCGCGTGCTTCGCTCTTCATAACCCAATCGCAGTAGTAGTCGCGGATTCAATTGATGATCGAGCTGAAGGTTCCACGCGACACTGTAAGGGTTCTCGAGATCTTCCGGCGCGGTATTTGGAAGCAGCCGTGGTCCATCCACGAGAGTTATGCCGTCGTTTGCAAAGGTAGCTACAAGCAGGCTCTGATACTGCTCGAACGAACCGACGTTGAGTGGGATCTTGTCGTAAAAGAGCCCAACTCCCCCTCGCACCACCGTCCGATCCGAATCGGTGGGTGTAACAACAAAACCAAAGCGCGGCGCGAGGTTGTTGTTTTTGCCGATGCCACCGCGGTCGTAACGCAGGCCAAGATCGAATACCACTCGTCTGTTCACCATCCACTTGTCCTGCACGAACGCTGAGTACTCGTTCTGCTCGCGATCGAGCACACCGCTACCGACAAACTCGAGCAGTTGATGTGTTGTTCCGTTTGCTCGAAGAACCCGGACTGAGCTGCTCCGGTCACTGCCGTTAAAAGAGGTGTGACTAAAATTCACTCCTGTCTTGAAAGCATGGGAGCCGCGCCACTTCCGCGGTGCAAAGTGAAAAACTTCAAGCAGCTCATAACGCCGGCTCTCGCGATGTTGTCGATTGAACCAGCCACCGAAATTGCGTTCGGGAGTTATTTGATACGGCGCGCCGCTGTTGCCGAAGATGTCGCCGTCAAACTGCTTCGCACTGAAGCTCGACTGCAACAGCGCTCCCGAATTAAACGTCGCCTGTTCATTGAAAGCCAGGAACCAGCCGCGCTGATGGAAGTTGGCGGTCGTGTCTGACGGATTGAAGGTGTTCAGGTTGAAGTAGTCAAACTTCTGCGGAAAGACGGAGAAGCTGCCAGTCAGACGATTGTTCGAGTTGACGACGTAGTCGACGCGAGAAAACGAATCGAAACTCTCTCGCTGGATATCACGCTGGCGCTCCTCGAGAGTTTCGAGACTGGGCACGTTCGTGCGCACGAAACGATATTCGACGCTCTGAAAAAAGAAGAGCTTATCCTTTTTAATTGGGCCGCCGACGGCGATTCGCGGTGTCGCTGCGCCAACACCAAAGAGCTTGCCGTCGCGCCAGCGCGGCCGCGGCAGTACTCCAGTCATCAGATAGCGCCAGTCGTTGCTACCCGATCGTGTTTCGATCGTCGTCACTGCGCCGGTGAACTTTCCAAACTCCGACGAGTACGGGTTTGAATGCACCTGCACCGTGTCGACTGCCTCCAACGGCAACTCGATTGCCGGAGCGCCGGTAACCGGATCGGTGACGTTCAAACTCGACACGAGAATTCCGCTTTGACTTGGACGAGTTCCCTTGATGTTCAAGTTACCGTCGGGCCCGCGCACCACGCCGGGCAACAATGGCAGCGCGTCTTGAAACTTCTGATCGATCAAGGGTGCATCGCGCAAGGCCTGGTTGGTGATAACCGAGGGCGTGGTCGATTCTGTTTTAATGGCGTCGGTTCGATCCTCGGTAATTGTGACCGACTCGCTGAGCGGCAGAGGCTGCAAAAGAATGTCGTGCTCGACGGTTGCTTCGATCTGCACACTCAAGCGTTGCTCGTATTTTTTGAAACCGGAGAACTCAACCGTAACGAGGTAGTCGCCGGCGATCAGACTGGGAAAATCGTACTGACCTTCGGCATCGCTGACGGTCTGAAGTTTTTTATCGCCGAGTCGTTCACCTGTCAGCATGACGGGCACTCCCGGAAGCGCTTTGCGCTGATCCGGAATGTCCGCCGCGACCTTGCCTTTTATGCTTCCACCCTGTAAAAACCCCAGAGCAAACGGCTCCGAACCCGCCGTAAAAAAAAGAATGACCAAAAACGGAAAAAGAATACGCGTTAGTGTTTGGTGCTGAACTTTAATCATTCCTGTCGCGTGTGCGAATTGACTTTGATTTATCAAAGTCCCTCATAGCGACTTCCCTAAAGCTTGTCCAATACGAGGAGACCTCTCAATGAAGAGCATTATAGGCGCTTTCCTGATGGCATTGTTGATTGTGTGTCTCGGTTTACCAAATTTGGTTTTGGCGGGCGCCCAGGGCGATTCCGCCAGCGGCTCTTTCAAGTTTGCACTTGATGACGGCGAAATACGGTACGTTGAATTCAAATCCACTGAAGTGGCTAATGGCCAGGCTTCCGGCGATATGACGTTCAACGACCCGGCGGTGTTTCCGGTGGTGGATCCCGATTCTCCTGACGGCGGAAAGACTCCGGGCGTATTAGTAAGAGCAAAGCTTGACTGCATGGAAACAGCAAAGAACACGGCGGTCATGGGCGGTGAGATTTACGATTCGAACGTTCCCAGCGTAATCGGGCAGCGGGTCGTGCTGGTAGTCGAAGACAACGGTACTGATGGCGAGAAAGATCGGCTTGCGTGGGGCATCTATACGCAGCCCGGCAAGTGGATACCAATCGACGCCGAACGTCCTGACGACAAAGGCGCGTTCTTGACGTGGCTTGCGACAGACGCTGAGCGCAAAGACGACGTCGGGATTTCCATGCCTCAGGACAAAATGGTTATGTGCAAGAGCTTTCCGCTCGCCTCGTATGATTTTCCGCAGTACAAATACGCAGGCGGCGATCTTTTAGTCCAGGCGAAGTAGAGACAGGATTTCAGGATTTTCAGGATTCACAGGACTGGTTTCAGCTTTGTGAATCCTGAACTATCTTGTAATCCTGAAACATCTTGTAAATCCTGTTCACTTTTTTCCGATAGCGAACAGGCTCGCCGCAGAACGAACGTACATCACACCGTCCGACAAAGCAGGTGTTGCCATCAGAAGTTCGCCCATCGAATTTGTAGCGACGTGCGCAAACTTCTCACCAGCAGAGACCACGAGTATCTCGCCGTCTTCATTCGATAAATAAATCTTTCCGTCACAGGCTACCGGCGACGCACTGAAGCCACTGCCAACGACAGAAAGTCGCTGTCGATAAATCTCCTCACCCGTTTTCAGGTTATAAGCATCGAAGGTCCCGTTGTTCGCCAGCACATAAAGAATGCCGTTGTAGATCAGCGGCGTCGGCATGTAAGAACCGCGCCCCGTCCGGCTCCAGATGACCGTGTCGCTGCTGGTCTTTCCGTCAGGCAAAGTCAGATCGCCCCGCGCGCCTGCTTTGACCACGAAGATTGGTCTTTCTGGTCCACGTCCGCTCACCACCACCAGCACGTCATCTGCGAAGATCGGCGTCGGCGCAGTTATCTTGGAACTTCGACCGAGGCGCCACAGCTCTTTGCCCGTGCGCGGATCGTATCCGCGAATGAAGTTGGACGCGTTTGCGATTAGCTCTTCGCCTTTCGACGTGGTTGCTACTGTCGGCGTGCCCCAGGAAGGAATCTCGTCGCGATCAGTTTTCCAAACTGTCTCGCCGGTATTGGCGTTGAGCGCGAGGATGAACGAATCGGTTTGCGTGTCGCACTGAACGATCACCAAGTCTTTCCAGATGATGGGCGAGCTCGCCGAACCCCATTCATAGGTGGGAATGTCATACGCACCCAGGTCGATACGGCCCAGATCGACCTTCCAAAGAAAGCGCCCATCGACATCGTATGCATGTAGACCCTGCGAGCCGAACCACGCGACTACGATGCGGCCGTCAGTTGCAGGCGTGGAGTTGGCGTACGTGGCTTTGATGTGACGTTTCTCGAGCGGCTCACCCTGGTAAGCGACTTGTTCCCAAAGAATTTTGCCTGTGCGTTTGTCGAGCGCGTAGATAATCCAACGGTGCGGCGAGCGATCTTTCGATGCATCACCATCGCCGTAGAGGCCGGGACGGAACGATGCTTTCGGATCACTGCTGACCGCGGTGGTTACGAAGATTCGATTTCCCCACACGATGGGGCTCGAATGCGCGAGGCCGGGAATCGGTGTGCGCCAGAGAATGTTCTGCCCCGTCTTTGCATTCCACTGGTCAGGAAGATTTTGACCGTCGGCGATACCCGATGCATGTGGACCACGAAATGAGGGCCAACTGCCCTTGGCTGTTTCGCGCGCACGCGCCGGTGGTTTCGCAGTTGCTGTTCTGGTTATCTTTCTGACGGGCTTGCTCACCACCTCGCCGGCAGGCGCCCACGTGCTCCGATCGAGAATCATCTGTCGTGGCTTGCATTCATCGGAGACCAGGTCGAACGTGATGTGTTTCCCGTCAGTATCAAATCGATATTTACCGGGGCCATCACAACCGCCTGGTCCACCGCTCATTAACAGTTCGACCTCGGATCCTTCGGTCTTCCAGGTCCCATTGATTTTGGGCCAACGATCTCCTTCCATAGAAAACGTGCCTGCGGGATCGAAACGCGCCAGGAACACGCCAAACGTCAATGGATGGGAAGGTAG
>JBKPJS010000077.1:0-4084 GCA_046730815.1 Acidobacteriota bacterium | reverse complement strand
ATCCTCACCTCGTCCGACGGAAGCACGACCCCAAACAAACTTGCAACCAAACAACGCGCGCGCTTAGTAGTAAGTTCAGACGCAGACGACGCACGCGCAAATTGCGACGGCGCATCGCACTCGCCTGACGGCAACTCAGCTTTCGCAGCTCGGGCGAGAATCTCTAAACGCTCCCAACGATCCTGACCGGTTCTGATCTCGCTCAGACGCCAACGGCCCTCGCGCAGCGTCAGGCGAAAGACCGATTCAATTTCAGCGCTCACCTCGGCAGTCTCAGCAGCGTCAAATCTTACCGATCGAATACGAACCGAATCACCAGGTAGAGACCAGCCTGCCATCGTCTGAATAACTTTTCGAGCTTGTTTTTGACTGAGATCGGCTCGCGCCTGAACAGGACTCACGATGACAACGACAAACAAAAAAATAACCATCCACAGATGACACAGAAAATAATCTGCGTAATCTGTGGATGGACTGAAGGCGCGTCTCATATCACTCAGCAGTCTTCTTACCAATCAACATCTGCAACATGATCTGAAGTTGCGCGGTCGTAAACGGCTTCGGCAAAAACACCATTGCGCCGGCCGAGAAGCTGTCCGACGACAGCTTTGGATCCTGCTCGGCAGTCATCATCATCACCGGAATCCGCTTCAGGCGCTCCTCGGATTTCATGTAACGAACCAGCTCAGGTCCTGAAATGTGCGGCATGACGACGTCGAGAATCGCGGCCGTGAAGTTAGCGTCAGCTTGCAAAATCTTGTAAGCCTCGCGGCCGTCACGCACGGCCACCACCGTGTAGTCTTCCTTCTCGAGAATCGTAGCGATCAAGCGAAGGATGGCCGGATCGTCGTCGGCCACCAGCATGCGCCGGTTCGTGTCTGTTGTACCTGCGTCGTTGTTTTCCATGTGAGTGTGTTTTCCTGTTTCAAACTTCGACTGCGCGGCAACTCTCGCCTGCCTGCGTCGAAAGCTCTGCGGCCAGCTTGATCGCCGCAACCATACTCGAGTGTTCCGCGAGCCCTTTTCCGGCGATATCGAAGGCGGTGCCGTGATCGACTGAGGTCCTTATAAAAGGCAGGCCCAAAGTTACGTTAACGGCCTCGCCAAACGACAAACACTTTACCGGAATCATCGCTTGATCGTGATAGCACGCGATGACTGCGTCAAACTCGCCACGGGAGGCACGTAGAAAAACCGTATCCGCTGAGAACGGCCCTTGCACGTTGATGTCGTCGATCCGCCGGCAGCTCTCGATTGCCGGCATCATTTCCGACGCCTCCTCGACGCCGAACAGCCCTCCCTCAGCACCGTGAGGGTTCAATGCCGCAACTGCGAGTCTCGGACGTTCGATTCCCCACCGCTGCAGCTCACGATTCGTGAGATTGACAACTCGAACTATGCGATCGCGTTCGACCATCCTGATCGCTTCCGCGAGTGGAACGTGAGTCGATAACAACACAATGCGCAGGTTTGCCGCCACAAAGGCCATTGCATACTCTTCGGCGCCGGTGAGATGAGCAAGAAACTCGGTATGACCAGGAAAACTATAGCCCCCGAGAAACAGTGCGCGCTTGTTGATCGGCGCAGTGGCCATTGCATCGATGCTTCCCGCTGCACACAATTCGACCGCAGCTTCGATGTAACCAGCCGCGGCTTTACCCGCGGCGCCTGACTCGATTCCAGGTTCGATGAAGCCGCTGATATTGTCGAGATGATAGATGACCGGTTCGGAAAGCTGATCGGGAAACGTCTCTTCTGTGCGAACGATGTCGTAACCGGATTGCAGATCGAGAGTGCGTGCGGTGTGCGCCAGGGCCTGAGCATCTCCGATGATCACCGGCACACAAACTCGTCTGACTTCATCTTCGGCAACAGCTTTGAGGACGACCTCAGGACCAATCCCGGCAGGGTCTCCCATGGTTATGCCGATGCGCGGCAAAACTCGCCTGGGTCGAGGTCCCGGGGTGGTTGAGCTTTGGTCTGAGTGTCGCATTGCTTGAGGCGACGCACTGTTGTCCAGGGCGAGGAACTCAGGGCGAGGCTAAGTTAAATCTCCTAAGCGCTGGCGCTTTCAACACGCTCGTCAGCCTTGTAGATGTACTTGATGTTCCGTTTGAGAATCAGCAGATTGGGCGCGCCCTTCCGGTTGACCTTCAACGCGCCACGATCGTACCACTCGATCGTGCCTTCAATCTCTTCACCGTCAGTAAGAACAATCACCATCAAGGTGTGAGCATCGATCTGTTTCTTGTAATAAAAGATTTCCGCGTTAGTTTCATTGGGAGGCGGAACTCTTTTCTTTACCTGGACCGAAGCGTGTTGTTGTGCGGCACGTTCACGTGCGTGGCCAGTATCGTTTGAGGCGCGGGAGCTACCATTCGAACGCTCTCTGGGCTGTGGAACTTCGCGGGCTTTGCCTTTGACTTCCGCGAGTGTGGTTCTGATGAGTTTACGATTCACTTGATTATTACCTCCAAAAATCTATGACGGGTGTTCACCCGGTCGAGAACTAGGCGATGTATAGGACACAGGGCTTAGATGTACAGAACAGTGTAAAAGCTCTCGCAGGCTGCGGCCCATCCGAGGAGAGGAAACGAACATTACTCGTAATGGAATTTCCTGCAAGGAATGAGCGACATGCTACACAACAAGAGCAGAAAAAGCAAAGGAGAAAACACTCGTCATTCGCTTTTGTTTCAAGATTTTACATGCAAGAAACCCTGCAAGCGTAACCCTTCCGTTGAAACACTAAGACACAAAAAACAATTTCAAACTTGTGCCCTCGTGTCTTCGTGGTTAGACAGAAAAATGGTTAGACAGAAAAAATTGGGAAGGCCCGAAGACCTTCCCTTCAAGCGGGCGATCAAAATGATCTCTAGTCGGCCTTCTTCCTGATGAAAGTCGGGACGTCGAGATCGTCAACGCGTGGACTGCCCATCATCGGCCGCGGGAGGTCGTCGGCCGGCCTCGCTACGAATCGTGGCGGCGGCGCGGGAATCGCCGTTGTCGCAGCGGCAGACACAACTGATGCGGCTTCCTTGTCAAATCCAGTCGCGATTACAGTGATCTTCATTTCGTCAGTCAGGGTCTCGTCGATAACTGCGCCGAAGATGATGTTGGCATCGTCGTCAGCAGACTCACGAATGATCGACGAGGCGGCATTAACTTCAAACAACGTCAGATCAGGTCCGCCGGTGATGTTTATCAAAACACCTTTAGCGCCCTGGATCGTCGCCTCTTCCAAAAGCGGCGACGAGATCGCTTGCTGAGTCGCTTCGATGGCGCGGTTCTCTCCAGTCGCCCGTCCAGCGCCCATCAGCGCCATTCCCATTCCCTGCATGATCGACTTAACGTCTGCGAAGTCGAGATTGATCAAGCCCGGCACGGTGATGAGATCGCTGATGCCCTGCACTGCCTGGCGCAGCACATCGTCGGCGACTCTGAATGAGTCCGACAGCGACACTCCGCGTTCGACAGTGTGCAAGAGTCGTTCGTTAGGAATCGTGATTACTGTGTCGACGCACTCGCGCAACTCTCTTAATCCGTTATCGGCCTGTTGCATCCGGCGACGCCCTTCGAAATGAAAAGGCTTCGTCACCACAGCGACAGTCAAAGCATCGAGCTCGGTCGCGAGTGAAGCGACGATCGGCGCGGCGCCTGTGCCAGTACCGCCGCCGAGACCTGTCGTAACAAAGACCATATCCGCGCCTTCGAGCACTTCGATGATCTTGTCAGTATCTTCAAGCGCTGCTTCACGCCCAACTCCAGGATCGGCGCCGGCGCCGAGTCCTTTCGTTAAGCGGCTTCCGAGTTGAATTTTTATTGGCGCGCGCGAACGCTTCAGCGCCTGGAGATCTGTATTGGCGACGAGGAACTCGATTCCTTCGATGCCTGCCTCGATCATGCGATTGACGGCGTTACTCCCACCTCCGCCGATCCCGATCACTTTTATCCGCGCTCCGGTGAGTGGCGGATCATCATCAATGAAAATATTAATGCCTGTTCCCGGTTGACGAGTGTCCGGTGTCATAGTTAGTTCCTCTCTCCCAAAACGGGATGGCTTCCAAGGCCTCTTCCTTCTATG
>JBKPJS010000076.1:0-8030 GCA_046730815.1 Acidobacteriota bacterium | reverse complement strand
AGATGGACCTCAATGTCTCGTGGGCTCGGAGATGTGTATAAGAGACAGGAATCGCACGACGCGAACCACTCGGCCGCGCAATCACCGACGGTGCACCATCCAACCGAAGCGCCGGCGACTAACGCCAAAACGATACCGGCTTTTTTTGAAGTAGCGCCCAGCCGCGCCAGTCTTGGTCCAACGCTCGCGCCCGAGAAATTCTTTGGTCCGGCGCGCGAGGCGTATCGTGCAGTGCGAGAGATACCCGTGACGATCGCGCAGTTGCCGTGTTACTGCCATTGCGATCGCGGCTTTGGCCACAAGAGTCTGTACAGTTGTTTTGAGGACGATCATGCGTCGCACTGTGCTGTTTGCGTGAATGAGGCTTTGCTTGCGCTGCGCCTCGAGAAAGACGAGAAACTCACGCCGCAGCAAATACGCGAACGCATCGTGGTCCAATACAGCCAGTAGCACAGATAAAACACGGGTTGTTTACGGATCCGATTCGTGTTTATCTGTGGTCTAATATCACTGATGATTGATGCTTCAAGAAACCAAAGCGTCTTAGTTTGCTCTGACCAGCCACACGCTGCGCTGCTCTTTCTCCTTCGCGATGTAAGCCACGAACAATCGGTCGTTTGAAAACACGCCATCGGGCAACTCTGCATTTGAAGCTATGCTCAGCGCGGAGCCGGCATTGGCGAGCGAGCGCATTTTCGTTTCTGCTGTGTTGGAAGTCTGCCAGAGTGCAATAGCGGAGTTATTTCCTGAAGTCAGCACAGGTGTGCCAAACACCGTTTCCTGAGAGACCAACTGCCGTGGCGAGAAGCTACGCCCGTTGTCTCGCGACTCTGATACGTAAAGTCCGGATGGACCAGCTTCGCCCGCTGCGTACCAAAGCACTCTCAGACTTCCGGAAGAGGAGTCAACCGAAAGGGATGGACCAGAGACAGGGCAGCCCTGAAGCACCCAGTGGTCATCACTCACGATCACCGGAGCTGAAAAACTTGCTCCACCATCCTTCGAACTCACAACTGCAATATGCCGAAAGTTTCCCGGCAACACTTGACGCCAACCGGCATACAACGTTCCATCCGGCGAAACTGCAAGCGAGGTCTTACAACACGGGCACGCTTCAGTAGCAACTTTTCGATTCGGGGAAAAAGTACGCCCGCTATCCGTGGAGTAAGCAACAAAGAGCTCGCTATTACTTTCCATGTGATGACCTTCGGCCTTCATGGAAGGCTTGGGTTTGGGGACGTTTCGTTCGTCGAGCCAGCCAACGTAAATTCGCCCCTCCTTTGTTACCGCGAGCGAGTGCATGCCGTGAGCAGTGGTGGCCTTGTCATCGTTAATCTTTACTTCGCTGGCGAAGCTTTGCCCACCATCATTCGAGACCGACAGGTAAAGATCTGTTCCGTGTTCACCCGCGGACTCCACACGCGCGGTCCAGACGACGTAGACGGAGCCGTCTGGAGCAACCGCCACGCTGGGCTGATCGCCGCGCCATGCAGTTGCGACACCTGGTTGCCGGTTCACGCGGACAGGCGAGCCACGCATCTCGCCGCCAGTGAATTGCGCCAGCATGACATCAGCTTGATTCGCATCGTGATTTACCCACGCGACGTACAACGATCCATCGGGAGCTGCGGCCGTCACGGGCTCCGCGGCATCGACGCCCGGTGAAGAGATTTGAACGGCTTGAGGTGGACCAGCAACTTCGGTGGTACGAGTTGCTGTCAGGTGATTGCAAGCAGAAAGCAGGAGCAGTGCCGGCAGGAGCGTTAGTATTATGAAAAGGCTGATTCGTCGCATGTCTTTGCCGAGTTTTTAGCCGCGGAAAATCTGCGGCTAAAAAATCACTTTCATCCCAAACTGAAACTGGCGCGGATCGAACGCTGCTGTCGGTTGGCCAAACGTTGGCAAAGGCGTCGTGCCCGGACCAAAGGTGTTATTCGGTACTCCGAGATTCGCGCCGTTCAGCACATTGAAGCTCTCCGCGAGAAGCTGGAGATCAACTCGTTCTGTGATACGGAACGTGCGGCTCAAACGAAAATCAAGTGAAGCGAAATCAAATCCGCGTCCCGTATTTCGTCCCACACCAAGTGGCCGATCGTTATTGTTCGTGTCGAAATTGCGATCGCTTCCCAGCAGCACGTTGAAAGGCAAACGCGAACCGTAAGTGAAAATGTATCCGAATTGAAAACCGCGCAGCAGACGGTTGCCTTTCGTTTGTTGCGGTGCTTCGAGTGAACCACTCACTACGAGACGATGGCGCTGATCGTTGTCAGACAATCCGCGATCGTCACGAATATTGAAATTGTTTTGGACACTCGAGAAGAAGAAATTGCCCGCGTCGTCGATCGTTTTTGAAAGCGTGTATGAGACGCGAATGTTGGCCCATCGTGCGGCTCGTTTGTTGAAAGAGACCACCATGCCGTCGTAATACGAGTTGCCGGAGCTCTCAAAGCGCGAGATGTTGCCCCAGTTTGGATCCGGCCGTCCCAGATTGGGAATGCCGGCCGAAGCAGGCACCGTTGGCACATTCACGTTTCGCGAAAGGATGATGTGGAGCGCGCGCAGGTGCAGGTAGCCGATCGAGATGACTGCATTGCCCGGCAGTTCTCGTTCGAGCTGAAGATTTGCCTGTTGGCTGTAACTCGCTTCGATGTTCGGATCGATGCGAGTGATGTTGGGTTTAGTCGGGAGGGTAGCGGGTTGGACCGCTAAAACGTTAGGAAACATGGGAGAGCCAGGTTGTGTCGGCGACAACTGGATTACGAGAAACTTAGAGCCGTCCCGTTGCAGAGCGTTTGAGGTTGCGCGCAGCGGAATGCGATCGTAGAACAGTCCGAAGCTCGCGCGCACGACGGTCTTCCTATCGCCCGGAGCATAGACAATTCCCAGTCGCGGTGCGAAGTTGTCAGTGTCAGTCTGGATAGGATCCGGTAAGAACTGAAGGTCGTATCGCAAGCCGGCATTGAGAGTTAGATCGGGCCGGATCCTCCACTCGTCCTGAATAAACGCGCCGGCGTTCGGGTTCGACTGAAACTGACTCGGAGCACCAAACGCCTGTTGGTAATTGATGTAATTTCCATTCAGGAAATTGTTGAGCGAACTGAAAGCGTAAACACCCTGCACCGCGCCGGGAAAGAGAATGTTCAGACGGTTGTAAAGAAAACCTCCGCCAAACTTCAGTGAGTGCGCCCCGCGTAGGATCGAGATATTGTCGACCGCCTCGAACAGATTGATATCACGCGCCAACGGTGAGACTGTCGCAGTACCAAAGTTCGCGACGCCGGAGATTCCGACCGCCGGTCCGATATCATCATTAACAGGAGCATCAAGCCTGCTGTTAGTAAACTGGAAGCGTGCTTCGTTCAGCGTCCTGGTGCTGAACGTCGTGACGTTACTGACCTGTACGGTCTGATCGGTGTCGTTCAAACCCGTACCGCGACTTACGGCGTTCAGCCCGCCAACACTGCGCGAATTGACAGCGTCGAGGTGATAAAGACTATAGCGCGCGCTGAGCTGGTTGCGCTGATTGATAGTGTGATCGATCCGCGTGAAGAAGTTAGTTGTGTCGAAACTCGCCGGTACGACGCCTGTACGGATTAGCGGCCCTGCATAGTTAACTTCGCGGAGTCGATTATTGATCGTCGTCACCGCCGCGGGTGAGATAGTCAGCACGGTTGAATAGTTTCTACGCGTCTGTTCGAAGTTGCTGAAGAAGAAAGTGCGCTCGCGTCGCAGTGGCCCACTGAGAGTCAAGCCATACTGCGCTTGCGTCAGCAGATCCTTACTGGGCGCGAGGGGATTGCGCGCGTCGAACCGCTGGTTGCGGAAGAAGCCGTACAGGTTGCCACGCCAATCGTTGGTGCCTGATCTCGTAAGAATGTTGACCACGCCACCCGACGCTCTGCCAAATTCAGCGATGCCTCCGGAAGTCACGACCTGAAACTGATCGATGACTTCCTCGCTGTAATATGTTCCGGTCAAATCGGCAGCGTCATCATTCGCCGACACGCCATCTATGACGAAGCTGTTGTAGAGATTGCGCTGGCCGGCAATCGAGATGCCTTGTCCCGGCACCGCCGAGGTCTCGGCAAATCGTTGATTGCTGCCGGTGTTTGTCGGTGCAACGCCGGGAACCAGCAACGCGAGGTCGAGATAATTTCGACCGTTCAATGGCAGCTCGTGAATCTCGTTCGGCCTGATGGTCTCCGTGATCTGTGTACGCACGGTTTCGACGATCGGTACGTCTGACCCGATATTCACCTGTGCTGACACACCTGCGACGTCGAGTTTTACCGGCAGATCGAGTGATTGGCCGAGTGACAGGGTAAGTTGTTTCGTTACTGGCGAAAAACCTTCTGCTTCGATCTTGAGATCGTAGTCGCCAGTCCGGAGGTAAGGGAAGCGAAACCAACCCTCGTAGTCGCTCGTGGTTGTGAGTTGCTGATTTGTCTCCGCGTGAGTAGCGATCACGTTAGCGCCACTCACTACGGCGCCGCGCGTATCTTCAATTCTGCCGCTGAGCGTGGCGGAGGTTACGTTTTGCTGAGCTGCGCAGAAGCCTGGAGATAGAAACACTAATACGATAGAACACAAACAAACATGGATCTTCATCGAAGTCCTCCCCGAAGGGATCTAATCCCGAACAATTAAAGCTGCTGGATTGGACGAGGAAGGCTAGCGACGAGCAGGCGGACCGCGAGGATTGACGTGCGGCCAATTCTCGCTCGATGAAAACAGTAGTGAATTATCTTCGTACCTCGACGACGTCGTCACGGACGCGGCCTGGTACGCATTCGGCAGGACAATACTTCTTTCGCGCTTCTGCTGCCGGGTTGAACCTGTAGCACAGGCACCGCAGTCCATGTGACACGGCTGGCTTAACGAGGCAGATTCGGCAGCAGGTTGCGTTGAGGTTTGACCGTGTGAGTGTTGGGATTCAGCGACGGGTTCCGCGACGACGGTAATCCCATCATCCTCCGCAGTGCCGGCGTGCAAACCGCACATTGGCTCTTTCGGCGCCGGAGGCTCTTTCGCGGCGAGACCGGAATCGCAATGACCTGCTGCTTTGCCGGCGCAACAGGCCATCGATTTGCTCGCGGACGCGCCTGCAATCGGCGCAAGGGTCGCGATGAACGACAGCGCGATCGCTATTGCAATCAATTTTTTCCCGCGAAGAGGCAAAGGCGCAAAGGAGAACCTCAGCCTACCTTTACACCTTTGCGCGTTTGCGGGAAAAACCTTCATAGCTCTAATTCGAAGTGGCGACTGGTTCTTTAACCGTCGGCTTCTTAACCAATTTCATTTTGCATTTGGGACACGTGCCGGGTTTTTGGGACGACACGTTCTCATGCATCGGGCACACAAAACGAAACTCGACCGGCTTTTTCGTATCAACCGAAGGTTCCGTCTGTGATGCGGTGATGACTACCGCAGAATACAAGCTCGCGGTCATGAAAAGCAACAGGGCCGCGAGAAGCGGCGCGGCGAGAAGCCGTAAAAGGTTCATGACTAGCCCCTGGATGCGAGCCCGCTTCCTGCTCACGTCGCATTGGGCGTGAGCAGGAAGAGGGCTTTGATAGTGCCGCTGGTTCGGTAGGTGGTGATGGTTTTCTTTACACCGTGCCGGCAACTACCTTGACTGAATCGAAGCCTGTTCTGTCGCCGTCAGTTGCTAAGGTGATCTTAAACCAGGTTGCCTTGCCTTTGCCGTTCCCTCCCGGGAAGTTCGGGAAGGCCGTTCCTGCCGCTATATGCTCAATGTACTCAACTTTGTTGTCGGTACATTTGTAAAGATTCGTATCAGTGCAGATCGTGCCCGTAGCAAAGCCGGTGCTGCCGCCGGTTTTGAATTCTTGTTGAGTCATACCTGTTCTCCTTCAAGGATGGAAGTTCATAACTTGCTTCCACTATTTCAGGAAGCACTAGTAAATTTTTGTGCCGGCATGCCTTGTGGGTTGGTTGCTACTAGAATTAGAGCAACTCCCATCGCAGGGTTACGGCTTCCTCCGGACGATACGCAATAACCATCAGCTTAACGAGCTGCTGGAAACTCTTGTCTTTCTTATCCGCAATTCGCACGAGGTAAATGTGGCCCAGCTTGATTGGCGCCATGGCCTGTGGTTCTACGTCAGTGAAAAGTTTCGACGCCTCCTGCAGTGGCTGGAATTCCTGCTTGCTAAGGTCTTGCTTTAGGACCATGATTTTGTCGCCCCGAAGATGTAGGGAAGCGAAGCCGGTTCCGCCCCCGTTTGCGTCCTCGTAGCCATAGCGGTTACGAAGCTCGTCTGCTGTGCCGAGATCGACAATCGCCGCGAGCCGGTCAGCCTCAATGCCACTAAGAAGACTGCCGCCACCCGCGAAGCTAAAACTAAGGTCACTGCATCGGTTACCCCAGTCAGTGTTCGCAAACGCCATCCCTTCTTTCCCGTCATTGAAACAGAGCGTGCGTGCCAGGGGATCGAGAGCGTACAGGGTGAAGATTCCACCACGTTTTCGCGGCTGAGCCGCGCGCTTCTCATCAGGCGCCGACGGAGTTTGTGCGCGCAGCACCTGATGGGAACCGAAGCCGATGAACACCACCACCACCATTAAGAGAAAGCGTTTCATAAGTTTCTGTTTCTGACTTTCAAACCTCAAGTTCGTATCCCTCCCCTTTAAGTTTGGATGTAGTGGGGGCAGACCTGTTTAGTTGAGACTATCGACTAGCCACGTTCGGCAGATGCACGAGTTCCTGAAACTTTCTGTCGTCGATATGTCGCGCTTCATTCCGTCGCCTGAGTTCCTGGAAGTAATAGAACGGAACGAAGGCGGAAGTAACCTTGTTGGTGATCCAGTCGTCCGCGACAACGTAATTGAGTGGGTACAGATTGAAATCTGCCGAGCACTGGTTGAGCGTTTCCGCAACCGCTTTAACGACGAGGATATTATTTAGCGCGGTAGGATCATCTGAAACGTCTTTTCCCGTGATGTACAAAAGCGCGTTTTCGCGGTCACGTCGTTCCCACTCCTTAATGATCTTCAACGCCCTTTCATACTGCCGGGAGTTGATTTCCAGACGCAGGGTGGTTTCTGAGTCGTTGCGTGCCTCTCTCAGATACTCTTTGTATACGGCGGGAGGAACAGTGCCAAAGGCCCTTCCGTCCTTCGCTAAATAGACACCGAAGGCGTCGATTGTGGGAACTCCTCCAGCCAGTCTGATAACCATGGGAAAGGCCGAGCCACTCGTATCGTAGAACTCTCCCTTGCGGGCCGAGAGCACAATGAAATACCGATCGGGGTCGACTCTGGTCCACCGAGTAGTTCCTATCCCCGATATTGCGCACGTGATCGAAGTGTCGTCATAGCTGACGAGCTTCATCGTCTTTTTGACGGCTCCGAATATCCGGTTCTTGCCGGATGCAGTAAACGAAACCGACTCCGGTTTGCCGAGGTCATTGATCACCTCGTATTTAGCGGTAGCGATCTGCTGCGGTTCCGCGGTACCGGCAGCGGAGAGTACAGTGACCACTCCGTTAGCATCGAATTGATAGAGTCGCGCCTCCGTGCTCGAGATCTGCGCTTTCCAGGTCCCGACGATATCGAATGAACAACTCTTTTCCTGGGCCAATGTGTTAGCGGTTGAACCCAGAAGCGTAATAGCCAGTAGCGAGATTATGGCGGTAAGTTTCATGATGTATTCCCTCTGTGCAACCTCTGTGTTTCTCTGTGTCTCTGTGTTTGAGGCCCTGCGGTAAAAACAACCACAGAGGCACAGAGAACACAGAGGTTGCACAGAGAAATCCTTAAAGTGGACCAGGAATAGAAGCCACCGTCGGCAGCTTCTATCCCTGACGACCAGTGCCGCAACCTCAGAAGCCCGTGCGGTAACCGTATTTCTTGACGTCGCTGTTAATCTGAATCTGGCGAGCCCTGCTCTCCTTCGCCCATTCCGCGTATGACTTATAAGGATCGGCCCAGGAGATTCGTTTCAGAATATTCTTCTGACTGGCAAACGCCTCAGCGTGGCCCCAGTAGTTGGTGGCATCGTTGATAAT
>JBKPJS010000075.1:0-4545 GCA_046730815.1 Acidobacteriota bacterium | reverse complement strand
CTTCAGACCGTCGCAATGACCGAGATGGAGCATCTCGACGTGCGCACGGTTACGCTCGGTCTGAGCCTGCTCGATTGCACTGGCGACTCGATGGACGGAGTTGCGCAAAAGGCAGGTGACAAAATCCGCTCCGTTGCCTCTCGACTGGTGCAAACGGTAGACGCGATTGGCGACGAATTCGGCATCAGGGTCGCAAACAAACGAATTTCGATAACACCCGTTTCCTTAATTACTGAGGGCGTGCGCGGTGATCTGATCCAACTCGCACGAGCTATCGACGATGCCGCGGGATCAGTTGGGGTCGATTTCATCGGCGGATATTCAGCGTTAGTCCCAAAAGGAACGACCTCATCCGAGAGTCGATTTCTTGATTCGATTCCCGAAGCCTTGGCGACCACGCAACGTTTGTGTTCATCGGTAAACGCGGCAACAACTCGTGCGGGGATCAACATGGACGTGGTGGGCCAGGTCGGCAGAATTATCAAAGACGCAGCCGAGCGGACTCGCGATCAGGGCGGATTGGCGTGTGCGAAGTTTGTTTGCTTCGCGAATGCAGTCGAAGACAATCCTTTTATGGCCGGCGCATTCCACGGCGTGAGCGAAGCAGAGGCGGTGATCAATGTCGGCGTTTCAGGTCCCGGCGTGGTCCATCACGCTGTCAGCCACGCCGATCGAGATCTCCCCTTGCAGGACCTCGCAGAAACGATTAAAAAACTTTCGTTCAAGTTGGCGCGCGCAGGTGAGCTGGTCGGGCGAGAAGCAGCACGAAGATTAGGAATTCCGTTTGGCATCATCGATCTATCGTTGGCGCCCACGCCTGTTTCCGGCGATTCGGTTGCCAACATTATCGAGGCGATGGGTTTCGAGCGAGCGGGCACTCACGGAACAACCGCCGCGCTTGCGCTGCTGACAGATGCGGTTAAGAAAGGCGGCGCAATGGCCAGTGGTTCCGTTGGCGGAATGAGCGGAGCCTTCATTCCGGTGTCTGAAGATGCCGGCATGATCGAGGCCGCGCAGTTGGGAGCGTTATCGCTCGCCAAGCTCGAAGCATGGACCAGTGTCTGCTCTGTGGGAATTGATATGGTTGCTGTTCCCGGTTCGACGCCGGCTGAAACTATTGCCGCGATCATTGCCGACGAGATGGCCGTCGGAGTTATGAATAACAAGACGACGGCGGTGCGCATCATTCCGGTGCCGGGACGCGATGTCGGTGAGATGGTGGAGTTTGGTGGACTGTTAGGGAGCGCGCCAATCATGCCGGTCAGCGCCTTTTCACCCGCGGTGTTTATCCGGCGCGGCGGCAGAATACCGGCGCCGATCCATTCATTGCGAAACTAACCGGGAAATGAATAATAGGTCCTATAGAACGTACAGGTCGTATAGGACCTATACTCGTTTGAGGAGGTCGTGAATGCCGGAAGCACTCGGAATGGTCGAATGTCGTGGCTTGGTGGCGATGATTGAAGCTGCCGACGCGATGGTGAAAGCCGCAAATGTCCGCCTCGTGGGTTGGGAAAAGATCGACGCCGGTCTGGTGACCGCGATTGTGCGTGGAGATGTTGCCGCTGTGCGTAGTGCCGTTGATGCAGGCGCTGCAGCCGGGAAGCGAGTCGGAGAGGTGGTCGCGACTCACGTGATCCCTCAACCACATTCAGATGTCGATCTTGGTTTGCCGGTTTTGCATACAGGCGAAACTACGCGCAAAAAGATCAGTGGTTCTGTTAGACCAAGGGATTGATCCATGCCAAAAAAGAGAAACGTAGTTAGTGAACTGCTCGAGAAATTTTCTTACCAGGCCACCAGGGCTACAGGAACATCCCTCGCTTTTGTCCTGGCCGCCACAGTCATCGTGGTGTGGGCCATCACCGGACCGCTTTTTAAATTTTCTGACACGTGGCAGCTCGTCATCAATACCGGAACGACTATCGTCACATTTCTGATGGTGTTTTTAATTCAGCGTGCGCAGAACAAAGATGCGCTGGCAATTCATCTTAAGCTCAACGAGATCGTGGCGGCATTGGAAGGGGCGAGCAACAGGTTGATCGATGTGGAGGATCTAAGCGAACCCGAGATCGATGCGCTGCGAAATCACTACAAACGGTTGATTGAGCTCGCCAGGCAGGATGACGTTTTGACAACTACGCACTCGATCGAGGAGGCGACGACGAGGCATGGGACCAAGTACAAAAAGAAGCCTCAAAACACCACCAAAGGATCAAACGGCAAACCGAAAAATGCCAAATGATCAGCCACAAAGAAGCACAAAAATCACAAAATCAGCCGAAACTGTTTTGCGCTTTTTGTGCTTCTTTGTGGCCAAATATTTCAGGGCTTCTTTGTGGCCGGCATCCTCACAGCGGGCGGCCGCGGCGTGTTTTGACCACCTTCCTTGCGTGCGAGGCGTCCCGTTCTCGTTAGCGCGATCCGTTTTTCAGAACCTGAAGGTTGATCCACCGTGACCTTGATGGCGCGATAGGTGCCGTCCTGGGTCTTGTTGGTTGGATTGTAGGCAATCACGTATTGCGTGCGCAGATCCCGAATGATGTCATTGGCGATTTGCGGCAGGTCGGCGACTGAATCGGGAAAGAAAGCACGACCGCCGGTCTCAGTAGCCAACTTCTGGATCAATGCGACTGCTTTCTCGCGCGGGCTCTTGCGAATGAAACCAGCCTCTTTTTCTAACTCGTTGACGAAGCCAATCACGAAAATCTGAACGTCTTCCTCACGCAAGCGAGCGAAGAGTTGTTCCTGCTTGTAGAAACTGTTTCGATCTTCACCGTCCGTGATCACGATTAGAGCGCGACGCCGCCTGTCGCCCTCGTCGCCCTTGCGGTACTCCGAAACGTGCTCGGCTGAAAGATAAACCGCATCAATAATCGCGGTCTGGCCACCTTCGACATAAAAGCTATCCAGACCATCCATTAGCAACTCTTTGTTCGCAGTAAAGTCCTGGACCGTTTCAATCTTGTCGCTGCTGATAAAGCGAACGAGAAACGTTTCATCGCCGGGTTTGTTGCTGTTGATGATGGTCTTGCCGGCGTCGATCACGCTTTGCAACTGTGAACGCAGCGAGCCGGAAGTATCAACCGCCAGACCATAGCTGATCGGAACTTCTTCGCGCGTGAACGTCTCGATCGTTTGTGGCACCCCATCTTCAAACACATGGAAATCGCCACGGGGCACGTTGTCGATCGGCCGGTTGTTGCGATCGATCACGCGCACGTGCAGTTGGACCAGATCCGCATTGATGCGAACGATACTTTCCGGATCGAGCTCTTCGGGTGGTGTGGGAGTTGGGGTTGGCTTCAGACGCGGCGGCGGTGGTGGCTCGCCCAATGTTGGCGCACCCGCGGGTCGTTGTGTTTGCGGAACCGGCGTCGGCGTCGCAGTGGGCGAAGACTGGGCCGAAACTGTTCTTTGAACTGTGGGGCTAACTGTAGGCTTAGCTGTGGGACTTGGCGCAGGCTGCTGGGTGCTCCGGGGCCGATCCTGGTTACGACTCGCTTCAGCACTGGAACCAAAGATCAGTGCCGAAAGGATTAGACCGCAGACCGCAATTATCCCAGTCCGCCTAAGATTCTGCTCACTAAACAATTCTAAAAAACTCCTCAAACGCGCGGGGCTGGGGCAACAGCGTCGCTGGTTAAGCAGCCACTACACACACGTCCAAAGATGCAGGGTAACCGATCCTGCGTTGCCGGAAGGCCCTATTTTGGGACTTCAACGGGCTCCAGCCGTGGCGTAGTAGCCTTCTTTAGATCTAACAAAAAGTCGGGGGAGGCCGCGAGGCGGCGTCACTTTCACCTTGACCTTGTGCCATTTGCCGTCATTTGCAAAGGCCTCGGGTTTGTAGCCGATGGAGTACTGGTGCCGCAACTCCAACGCAATCTGCTCAAAAATGTCGTCCATTTCCGCTGCCGAGCGCGGGAAAAATGCCTTGCCTCCGGAAACGCCGGAAAGCTCGTCGAGAACTCCCTGTCCTTCCATGCCCATGGCGCTGCCGGCGTCGCTGCCGCTCAGAATTCCGATGGCGTAGAGCGTTACGTCCGACTCTTTCAGCAGCTTCCGAAGTTCGTTGAAGGTATACCGAGAATCGTTATCCTGCCCATCGCTGATCAAGAGCAGAGCGCGCTTCGGATGCGATCCGCGCTGGACTTTTTCAACACCCAAATAGCAGGCGTCGTAGAGTGCTGTCTGGCTCTTCGTTTCCACAAACGTGAGCTTGTTCAAAATGGAATCGCCGTCGCGTGTTTTATCGAGCAGTAACTGCGCCCTCGAGTTGAAGGCAATTAGGAAATACTCGTCGGAATCGTGGCTCGTTTGAATGAACTTGCTCAGGGCATCGCGCGCGCGCTTGACCTTGTCGCCGCTCATCGAACCGGAAACGTCAAAGATAACTCCGACCGAAACCGGCGAGTCGTCGTCGCTGAAAAAAGTGATCTCCTGTTGCTGTTTATTATCGAAAACCGCGAAGGCGCCCTTGCTCAGTCCAGATACATAACGTCCGTAGGTGTCGGTGACGGTAACGGTCAGCGTGATCAGGTC
>JBKPJS010000074.1:0-14110 GCA_046730815.1 Acidobacteriota bacterium | reverse complement strand
CTGCTTACTTAAGTTTTCGACTCTTACGATTGCGGCCATCAGTCGTCAGATAATATCCGCGAAGTGTTTTTCCATACGACGAAACGAGAAACCTGCATAGACCAGGACTACGAGTGTGATAACGCTGGCCAGGCCCAGCGCGGGCCAATCAAATGGTAATCCAAAAAGCGCCGAGCGATATGCTTCAATAATACCGGTCAACGGATTCAGAAGCAGAGCACGTCGCCAACTGGCGGGGAGCGCACTCGACGGCAGGATTACAGACGACGCAAACAACCAAAGCTGGATCAGGAAAGGCAGCACAAACCTTACATCGCGATACTTAACATTTAACGCAGCCAACCATGAACCAACCGCTAACGCCAGGGCTGTTGTTATGACTATCAACAAAGGCACCATTAAGAGATGCATCGTGGGACTGATGCGATAAAGCACCAGCGTCCCGGCGAGCAGTAAGAAAGAAAGTCCAAAGTCCACGAGGCAAGCGGCAACCGATGCGGCCGGAACGAGCATGCGCGGAAAGTAAACCTTGGAAATCAAGTGTGTACTGTTCACCATGCTGTTGCCACTCATTGAAACTGCGTTGGCGAAGAACGTCCACGGAACCAGGCCCGCCAGCGCGAAGACAGGATAGGGAATTCCGCTTGTGTCAAAGCCGCCTAGTCTTCCAAAGTAGAGCGTAAAGATTGCCATCATGAAGAGCGGCTGTAGCAGTGCCCACGCGGCGCCCAGTGCGGTTTGCTTGTAACGGACCTTTACATCGCGCCAGGTTAAGAAGTAGAGGAGCTCGCGATACTGCCACAGGTCTGACAGGTTGAGAGGAGTCCACGACTTGCTCGGTTGAATTACGACGACAGCTTGATCAGGCAATGGTCGGGGTTGCGCGAGCGAGTGTTCTCTTACTGCCATAGAGGTCCAGGTAAAGTAAAGCCGAGTCTAGCCACCGGCTAAAATGCCGTCAAGCAGACAGGATTTTACAGGATTTACAGTATTCATCTTGTAAATCCTGTGTCTCCTAAAAACAAAACCCTTCACGCGGCGCCTCACGGGGCGGCGTGAAGGGTTTGAAAGTCAGCAACGCTAACTGAGTAGTTTAGTTCGGTGGGAACTGTGCTCCACCAGGTGCGTTGTTGTTTGTGTTGCCCATAATCGTGTTGTTGTTGCCGGTATCCACCGTACCAGTCAGCGATGTCACGTTTTGTGTAATGAGGCAACGAGCGATGCGCGCTACGGCGTTGGCCCCAACGTTGATGCCCGTGACATTGCTCGTGATAGTGGTGTCCACGAGGTTAACCTCGGTGTTGCTCGTACTTTCGGTAGCGTTCACGGCAGTTGTGCTGAGCCCCACCATGCTCTTCGTAATGGTCCCGCGCGATCCGTTTTGGGCATCGATCGCGTTGCCACACCTGGTGACCTGGATATCGTTGAAGCTGAAGCCGGTCGTGCCGGTTGAATTGGCGCTCATCTTCACACCGGAGCCGACGCAGTTTCGGATGGTAACGTTTTTCATTGCGAACGTGGAGTTGTTCAATGCACCGAAAGCAACGTCAATGCCGTCTCCCGTGAAACCATCGATTAGTGTGTTCTCGATATGAAGCGTATTGCCTGCCAGCCAGCGGATGCCATCAAGACCACTACTTGCGCCATTGATGTTCAGCCAGTCGAGGCGCACGCTCTTGCGTGAGTCAGCGGGGTCCGTGATGTTGATGATTATACCGTTGGTTAAAGCGGCGAGGATGGAGCCATAGCCTTGTCCGGCGCCGCCTCCATTGATGGTGATGGACTTCGTGATGGTCACCGCGCCGAAGCCGCCGGGGTCGAGGGTGCTGATTTCTCCGTCTCTCGCGGTCTTCGAAATTGCGCCGGCGTACGTTTTACACGGAGCCGTGCGACTGCAAGGATTAACATCGTCACCTACGCCTGACACCCAGGTTCGCGTCGCTTGAGCCTGGGCCATGGAAACGACCGTCAGGGTGAAAATGGCGACGGCCAGAACGTTGAAAGTGAAGCGAAACTTACTCATGTTGCATTCTCCTTTTGGGGTTGAGCTTAATTGCTATGATTAGCAGTTATCGGATCGAATGAAGCTGGGTAGCTCCGGTTAAGTCCCGCGCCCAAAGTTGGACGAATAAGCCTCACTTGGGTAGACATTGGGACGGTCTCTCTTTTACCAACGCGTAATGGCCTGAGGGTTTGGTTCACCCCCAGGCCACTACTGTTTACTTAAATTTGAACTTCGCGCTGTGGGTTGTGCCGTCGTTCAAAATGACATTCAGTTGACGGCAGGTATTCTTCCAGCCACCGTCCGTCTTCCAAACGTAGTTATAACGATCGGTGGTTGCATCGTAAGTAAGGCTGCTGGAGCCCGCGTTCACGGTTTCTTCAACCGGGAGGATCGTGGCTCCATTGTCGCACGCAATCTGAACTGAACTGGGTGACTGCGCAGCAAAGATGTTCAAGCCTTTATTACCGCTCAGACTGAACTTCACTGGCGCACCCTGGCCCGCCTTCATTTCATTGAAGATCGGCAGGTTGTCAACCGGCGCGAAGAAGCCGAAGAAGTTGTAAAGGACTGTGACGTTGAAATTACACGAGGCGGTGTTGCCCGCAGCATCGGTTGCCGTCGCGGTGACGGTCGTTGTGCCCACTGGGAAGATGTTACCCGCGGGCGCGTTAGTGGTAATGGTTGGTGTGCCGCAGTTATCACTTCCCGTGACACTGAAGTTCACTAACGTCGAGATAGCAGTGCTATTCAACGGCAAGTAAACCGAAATGTCTGAAGGACAACTGATGGTCGGCGGTGTCGGATCGATGACGGTAATAATTTGAGCGTCACTCGCCGAATTGCCGGAGCTATCGGTGGCCGTAAAGGTTCGCGTAATGATCTTCGGACTAGCTACGCTGCCCGCTCCCGTGGAGGTTTCGGTAACGGTCACTATTGGCGTGCCGCAGTTGTCAACTGGTGGACCAGGCGGAAGCGGATTGCCATTTTCGTCAAGCACCGTTCCGCGTGTCGCCTGTGCTGGATTCGCGGCGGGCACTTCACTCAAGCAAGTGTAGCTTGCGTCTGCCGGCGCCTCGATGATCGGAGCTGTGAGATCACGTACCGTCACCTTTTGCGTGTCGCTGGCAGTGTTTCCTGCCGCGTCTGTCACCGTATAGGTAATGATTGTATCCCCAGCCGGGAAGAAGTTTCCGGCGGGAACTCCAGTGCGACTAACGTTGAAGGTGCAGTTGTCGTGAGCAACGGCGGTGCCTAGCTGACTCTCACCAATCACAAAACCGCAAGAGCCGGAGATGTTAGGTGGTGTGTCGAGCACGATATCAGGAGGCGCTGTGATCGTCGGGTTCTCGGTATCCGTTCCGCAGCCTGCTGCATTAACGATGACTCGCTGAGTACAACTGCCCGTCAGTCCGACTGAGTCTGTGACGGTCCACGTAATGATAGTCGTTCCGACTGGATACGGCGCCGTCAATTCTTCACTGTCACTTCTGACACCAGAGACGGATACATCCGTAGACGGGTTAGTGGTCGGGCTTCCCGGTGTAGCACTGGCGAAGTCTTCGCCGGTCGCTGCCGTCACTGTTACATCGGCGGGACAGGAAATCGTCGGAGCTCCGGCAGTCACAACAGTAACGTCAAAGCTACAGCTACCGCCTCCGGTCGCCGAGGTCACAACTACTGTAGTTGTTCCGACTGGGAAGAAGGATCCGGACGGGGTAGTGGCGGTGATGTCTCCGCAGGTACCTACGCCCTCCGCGGTTGAGAATGTGACGAATGCCCCTGGGTTACCATTCTGTGTAGCATTTGCCAACGTAGTAATGTTGCTGGGGCAATCCAACGAGCAAGTCAGCGCTGCGGTTCCGGCGATAACCGTATTTTCAGCTTTTGAAACGTTGTCGTCTTCGTGAAGCTCAGTCGTGTCGCTCTCGATCGTAGACCTGGTGAGGATTACGGTATCGGCAGGGACGCCGTTATTGAGCTGATAAATAAATGTGAAAGAAGCCGAGGCGCCGCTCGCTAAGGTTGCAATTGTGCAGGTCGTGTCCAAGGCATTATCAGTACAACCAAAGATTGGCCCAGAGTCTTGAGACTGCGCCTGACGAGTGGCGTTATTGGGAATTGTGTTTACCAGGCTTACGTTGTCGGCGGGGTCTGGTCCATTGTTGACCACTGATACCTCGTAAGTGATGACGCCGTCACTCGCAAAACTTGAATTGGAGTTTGCGAGATTCGTTACCGTCAAGTCCACGGCCGGCGCGTTTGCGTCACTGCTCGAAAAGCGTGCCGAGGACCGAAGAGCGTCATTAGACAGGTAGGCTTTCCAGTTTCCCGATGCGGTGACGGTCCAGCTAGCTGTGCGATTCGTGGAGCTGACGATGTTCGTTTGAACTACAATGCCCTGTGAATTTACCCAGTAAACCTTGTACGAGCCGAGCAGAGTTCCTGAGGCTTTTGCGCAAGCGACGTCGCCCACCGCGAAAGTATCCTTTGCAGTCGTACAATCAGCAGCAAAAGTTTCGATAGACTCGGGGGTTGATGCTTGAGGCATCCACGCGAATAGTGAAGAAACCGTGGTAAGCGTAGGAACTTGAATCGCTTTACGGCTTGGGCCAACTGACGAAATCTGATTTGTTTTTACTCGGGATTGCGTGTCGAGGAGCGATTTCTGAGACAGCGAAGCAGAAGAAACCGCGAACAGGGGAATTATCACGACGGCCGCAAATGCTATCAGGATGCCTATGCGAAACCACTTTGTCTTAGAAACAGAAAAATGCGGTAGGGGTGCGCTTCTGGGGTTCATATATGCGGGTCTCCTTGTTGCTCTCAGATACTGGTCGCGAGTGTCTTCGCTCTTCCTGCTATGGATGCTTGCGGATCTTGCAGGGCGGTACCTAGGGCGTGATTGAAGTCATCTCGAAAGATTATTGAAACGCAGCGTTTGAAACTGCTTCGTGATCCCGGGGGCCATCGGCTGAAAGCCAGGCTAGATCTTTGAATCTAAGAATTCCGGGATCTTAAGTTGGCGAGGGCCAAACCTTTTTAGGCGTCATCCATGCTGGACGAGTTTAGAATGCAAAAGTCATCGAGGTTACGAGTTGTATTGCCAAACTTTGCGACGCCATCTTTTTCCTGGGGTAGAAAACAACGACATCAGGAAGTTGGAAGTTCGAAGGTAATCAAAAAGCAGAACCCTGACTCAAGAGCGCCGCTTTTTAATTCATTTCCCGGAAGAAGTCAAGCTTTATTTTTATTGCGCTCAGTGAGACAGTAGTTTTTGTGAGTTACAAAACACGTGGTCCTTCGCACATGTTTTGTCATTACAGGACCAACGTCTACAATCGCGTCCGCGTTCGTAGCAAATATTGCTGAACCTTTAGTGAGGACTACGCTGTTTGGCTGAAAAACTTAAGAGGGTTTTCGTAACCGGGGGCGCCGGATTTATCGGCTCAGCGTTCATATGGTTGCTATCAGAAGAACGCCCGGATTGCGAAATCATAAACTTCGACGCTCTAACCTACGCCGGAAATCCAGATAATCTCGAAGGACTCACAGGCGAAAACTACACGTTCATTCACGGTGATATTGCCCAATGCGAAGCTGTCTCCGTCGCCTTAGGCGAAAATGTCGATGCAATCGTGAATTTCGCCGCCGAGTCACACGTCGATCGAAGCATTGCGAATTCGGCTGAATTTCTCCGCACGAACATCATCGGTACCCAGGTACTACTGGATGCTGCACGAGCGAGGGGCGTGAAACGTTTCGTGCAGGTTTCGACAGATGAGGTAATGGGCAGTTTAGCGGAGGAAGACTCGAGTTATTTCACTGAGGAGTCGCCGTTCGCTCCCAACAGTCCATATGCGGCTTCGAAAGCTGCTGCTGAACATTTAGTGCGTGCAGCCAATCACACGTTTGGGCTCGACACGGTGATTACGCGCTGTGGCAATAACTATGGACCACGACAGTTTCCGGAAAAGTTTTTGCCGTTGATGATTTGCAACGCGCTCAACGATCAAGCGATTCCCATCTACGGTGATGGACGTAACGTTCGCGATTGGATCTACGTAGACGATCATTGCCGCGCTATCCTGGCTGCGCTTGAAAGAGGAAATTCAGGCGCGGTCTACAATATTGGAGCGCGCAATGAACGGCGTAATATCGAGGTTGCCGAATCAGTGCTCGCCGCCTTGGGCAAACCGAAATCTCTGCTCAGTTTTGTGGTTGATCGTCCCGGCCACGATCGTCGTTACGCGATCGATCCATCACTGGTCGAATCTGAGCTCGGTTGGCGGACGCACGAGACGTGGGAAAGCGGCCTGCGAAAGACCATCGAGTGGTACCAGGAAAACAGCCGTTGGATCGAACGGACGCAGAACAATGAATATCGCGAATACTATCGCAAGCAATACGGCGATGAGGGGAAAACAAGTTGAGAGTCCTCGTCACTGGTGCTCGCGGTTTGGTGGGGCGAGCTGTTCGCGAGCATTGTGGCCGTTTAGGCGATGACGTTCTTTCATATGGGCACGACGAACTGGATATCACTGACCCCACGGTCGTTCGTCAAACAATTCTTCACGACCGGCCTGGCGTGGTCATCAACTGTGCCGCGTGGACCAACGTCGATGCATGTGAATCCGATGGTGAGAGAGCGTTTGCAGCGAATGCCGCGGGACCGGAAAACCTGGCTACTGCATGTAAGAAAGCGGAGTGCGTTTTTATAACCATCTCTACTGACTACATCTTCGATGGCAAGAAGACAGGTTTTTATACCCAACTCGATGAGCCGAATCCGGAAAGTGTTTACGGGGCAAGTAAGCTCGAGGGCGAACGTCTCTCCGCGCAGGCTTACGATCGTTCGATCATCGTTCGCACGGGATACATCTTCGGCCGTGGCGGAAATAATTTCCTAAGCACCGTCGTGGAGCGCATACAAAAAGGTGAGAGATTGAAGGCCATAAGTGATACTTACGGAACTCCCACTTACGCAAAAGATCTGGCGGTGCGTTTGCGGGAATTAGCAGAGAAGAATGTCCCCGGCATCTACCACGTTGTGAACAGTGGACCAGGAGTGAGTTTTGACGAATTTACGCGTAAAGCTGTCGAGCTGCTCGGAAATCGCGACGCGGTGGTGGAAACGGTTTCAGCGGACGCGCTAAATCGTCCGGCGAAGCGACCGAAGAATTCTCGTTTGCGCTGTCTGCTTACGGAAAAGATCGGCCTTCCACCGTTGCGCGATTGGCAAAGCGCCCTCGAAGAATTAGTAAGGACATGATTTACAGAATTTACAAGATTGATAAATGAATCCTGCTAATCCTGTCCAAGCATTTCACCCGAGCCCGGAGCGGACAATGTCGTGTATTCGTATCAGCCCCAGGCAAATTCGATTGTCATCAACAACAGGCAGCACCGCAATCTGAGACGGTCGATTCTCCATCAGTTGCAAAGCATCGTAAGCGAGCAGGTTGGGTGAAACCACAACCGGGTTTTTCGTCATTATCTGGTTGGCCGTGAGTTGCTCCAGGTTCACTGCTTTAACCTTCTCCACGGAGCGTCGCAAATCGCCGTCGGTGATAATTCCGGCCAATCGACCGCCGGCTTCGATTACGTTGACCGCTCCCAGTCCTCCTTTACTGATCGCGCTCGCTATCCTCGTCCACGATGCGTCTGGCGCTACCACCGGATTGTCGGGGCCACCATGCATCAGGTCGCTTACCTTCAAAGTCAGGCGCTTACCGAGCCGGCCGGCCGGATGGTTCGAAGCAAAATCCTGAGAAGTAATTCCTTTGACCTCCATTAACGTTGCGGCCAAAGCGTCTCCAATGGCCAGGGCAACTATGGCGCTCGTCGTCGGCGCCAGGTTAAGGGGACAAGCCTCTTGTTCTACCGACGCATCGAGGACCGCGTCGGCATTACGCGCGAGAGTGGAGTTCGTACCGCCGACAATGGCGATGATCGGAACGTTCCTGTGCTTCAAATGAGGCAGCATCGCGATTAACTCGTCAGTTTCCCCACTGTTGCTGAGAGCTACCACCACATCCGTTGGGGCAACGAGGCCGAGATCCCCGTGCAAGGCGTCAGCAGGGTGAAGGTAAATGGCGGCCGTGCCGGTGCTGGTTAGGGTGCTGGCAATCTTGCGCGCCACCAGGCCTGACTTACCGACACCAGCCACCACCACTTTCCCTCCACAGTTCGCCAGCAACTGAATAGCGCGTTCGACTTGCTTGGAATCCAGACGCTCAGCCGAGATGGTGAGAGCGCAGGCCTCCATCTTAAGCACTTCAATTACGCGCGCCACGTAATCCAGATTTTGACCTTGGGTCGCACTCATACTCAATCTCTACCACGACTCCAACATTCGCTGGTCCCTAAATTGAGGTTCTTATCCACAGATTACAGAGATTCTATTAATCAATCTGTGTAATCTGTGGATAAGACACGAAAAGTAGGGCACTACCCAGCATTTACCGCCTTGCGAGATTCGAACACTCTGTTATTATTCTTCCCCACTCTCTTTGAAGTAAGGGGCTGACCTTTATGTCTACGCAGGATAACAGATTAATTCCCGTCACGGGTCTGGATCGTGGGCTCGATCGGCCACTAACGGACTATCGCAACAAGCCCTATGGCGTCTCCGCCAACGACCCCGCAGCGTTAAAGGATTATCTCTTTATCGTTCTCAAACGAAAATGGATGATCCTGAGTCTGGTATTGGTGATCACCTCGTTGGTTGCGATTCAGTCGTTTCGCGCACCCTCAATTTACGAGGGCGAAACGACCATTAGAATTCAACAAAAGACGCCCAACATCCTCCAGACCGACAGGATCATTATTAATGGTCAGACCGACCCTAATTTCTGGGGAACGCAGTTAAAGTTGTTGCAGAATCCCACGCTCGCTCGCCAGGTTGTTCTCACCCTCGACTTACAACATAACCCGGCATTTTTTGGTCAATCACAAAACGGATTCTTCGATTCCCTGCGGCGCCTTTTTTCCGGTCCAAAGAAGACGGAGCCTCGCGCTGCTCCCGCTGGTCTGTCTGTGGTAACTGAAACTGACGCCCCGGTAGGCCGGTTAACGCCCGAGGAGCTAGCGAAGTTAGAACCTTACGAAGACGCCATTATCGGCAACGAAATAGTCGAACCTGTTCCTAATACTAATCTCGTAAAAATTATCTATCGTCATTCAAATCCCGAATTGGCGCAGAAGATCGCCAACACACTCGCTGAAGTTTTCAAAAACTATAATCTGGCGCTCGCCACCGAAGGATCAACCAAGGCCGAGGACCTCCTGGCTAATCAGATTGCCAAACTGCAAACCAAAATCAAGGAAAATCAGGAAACACAGTGGAATTTTGCTAAGAATCACAATCTGAGCCTGACACCCGAAACCGGTGGAAATCTCGAGATCACACGGTTGACGACGTTGAGTGGCCAGTTGTTGCAGGCCGAAAATGACAGAAAGCAACTGCAAGCGCAGCTTGAGTCAGCGAGGAAGGAAAAGGATCCGTTTTCCATACCGGACGTAAACACTTCAGGACGGGTGGAGAAACTACGCGATCGCATATCCGCACTTAGAGAGCAACGTGATGCTCTGCTGGTCACTTACACGCCAGAATGGCCGGCTGTGAAAAAGCTCGACGTCCAGATCAAAGGACTCGAGGCGGAACTTCAAAGAGCTCCCGAGGAAATTGTTACGTCCATCCAACGCCGCTATGAGGCGGCTGTGCAAAAAGAGAGCTTGCTGCGTCGCTCTTACGAGGAACAGAAAGCGACGACTACTCAGCAAACGCGCGATACGATCGATCTGATGGCCATCACGCATGAGCTGGAGACCAATAAGCAGTATTACAACACCCTGGTGCAACGGCAGCGTGAATTGGAAGTCTCGAATGGAAACGGCGGAAATGAAATAAGCATCGCTACCCCTAGCAGATTGCCCAAGAGCCCGGTTGGTCCTCCACGGCTGCGAAATATAATCGTCGCGTTTTTACTTTCACTGGGCGGCGGAATAGGTTTGGCTTTCCTGCTGGACTTCCTGGACGACACAGTAAAATCCGTCGAGGATGTCGATCGTTACATTCACCTGCCGGCGTTGGCTTTGATCCCGTCTAGTCGCGATCGTCGCCTGCCGGGGATAGTGCCTGGGCTAGGTGGCGCGCCGCCCACGCATGGGCCTGCGAACACAACTGCCCTGGCGATGATCACCGATGCTCGCTCGCCTATAACTGAGTCGTATCGACACTTGCGAACGTCATTGTTGTTATCGTCTGCCGGAAAGCCGCCGAAGACTATCTTGATTACTTCCAGCCAGCCCGCCGAAGGAAAAACTACGACCGGGATCAACACGGCGTTCATGCTCGCGCAGACCGGCGCCGAAGTTTTGATGATCGACTGCGACCTGCGGCGTCCACGGCTGCATGCGCAGTTTGACCTTCCAAACACCAAGGGACTGACAACCTGGCTTTCCGGAGAGAAGAATCTCGACAGTTTGATTCAACAGTGTGATAAGGAACCAAATCTGAAAGTCTTGACCTCTGGCCCGGTACCGCCGAACCCTGCGGAGTTACTGGGTTCCGAGGAGATGCGGAAGCTGTTGAATATCTTGAGTGAGCAGTACGCGCACATCATCATTGATTCACCGCCCGTCATATCTTTCACGGATGCGTCGATCCTATCAACGATGGTGGATGGAGTAATTCTCGTGGTCCATGGTGGACGAAGCTCGCGAGCCGTGGTGCGGCGCGCGAAACAGCAATTGCTCGACGTGGGAGCGCACGTGTTTGGCGTGGTCCTGAACAACGTGAAGGTCGAGACGCACGACTACTATTACTCTCGTTACTATTCCGAGTATTACCAGTCTGACGCAGAAGAACCGGAGCAAGGTGCGGGAGAGACTGTATAGCTTGCCCCAAACAGTAGGGCCACAAAGAAGCACAAGAAGCACAAACGATTGCAGCAGTCACTTGTGCTTTTTGTGCTTTTTTGTGACTTGAGTTCACGGTTTTCTATGAAGGTTCCACTAATCGATTTGCAGGCGCAGTATGTCTCGATACGCGATTCCGTGCGTCAGGCGGTCGATCGCGTTTTTGAGTCGCAACACTTTGTGATGGGTCCGGAAGTCGCGGCCCTCGAAGCGGAAGTCGCCGCTTATTGTCAAACGAATGAAGCCATCGGTTGCGCTTCCGGTTCCGATGCTTTGCTGCTTGCGCTGATGGCATTAAACGTTGGCCCCGAGGACGAGGTCATCACCACGCCTTTCAGTTTCTTCGCGACGGCCAGCGCGATCGCGCGATTGGGCGCACGACCTGTTTTCATCGACATCGATCCGCTTACGTATAACCTGAATGTCGATCAGATCCCGGCCGCGATTACTTCACGCACTCGAGCGGTGGTCCCGGTCCATTTGTACGGTCAGTGTGCTGAGATGGATCGAATACTGGCTCTGTGCAAAGCAAAAGGCCTCACCGTAATCGAAGATGCAGCACAGGCTATCGGTGCGGAAGATCGCGGACGCCGGGCGGGATCGATGGGCCTGGGCGGTTCTTTTAGCTTCTATCCAAGCAAGAACCTCGGTGCGGCGGGAGATGCTGGGATCATCACGACAAGCGACGCCGATTTCGCTGCCCGATTGAGAAGGCTGCGCCTACACGGTGGCCTGACTGAGTATCAACACGTGGAGGTAGGAATTAACAGTCGCATCGATGCGCTTCAGGCTGCTGTTCTTCGTACCAAGCTGCCTCAGTTGGATGACTGGTCCAACGCGCGAGCGCAGAAGGCGCAAACGTATTCGCACCTCCTCGAAGCAGCGAAGTTGAACTTTAGAGTGGATCCTCCTTTCGTCAGGACTGAATGTCGTCACATTTTTCATCAATACGTTATCCGGGTTCCCGAACATCGCGACGCACTCATGGACCACTTAAAAGCGCGCGAGATCGCGACAAAGGTTTATTATCCGATTCCACTGCACTTGCAGGAATGCTTCGCCTACCTCGGCTACAAACAAGGCGACTTTCCGGAGGCTGAGAAGGCTGCTCGAGAAACTTTTGCTCTTCCCCTGTTCCCCGAGCTCACTTCGGAGCAACAGGAATACGTAGTGAATGCAATACAGGACTTCAAACCTTAGGTAAGTCTGAATGTCACAACAGACAAGAGTACTGGTAACCGGCGCGGGCGGTTTCATCGGCCACCACTTGACCAGTTATCTGGTCGAGCGCGGCTATTGGGTCAGAGGTGTCGATATCAAAACGCCGGAGTTTGAACCGACGCGAGCTGATGAGTTTCTGTTACTGGATCTCACCGCACCCGGCAATTGTCTGCGAGCCACGCACGAGATTGATGAAGTGTACGGCCTGGCAGCAAACATGGGCGGCATCGGATTTATCGAGACCAACAAAGCAGTAATAGTTCGGGATAACACACTCATCAATCTAAACACGATCGAAGCCGCGCGTCTCAGCGGTGTCAAGCGTTATCTCTACACGTCGAGTGCCTGTATCTATCCGGGTTACCGGCAAAATGAAACTGATGTCGCGCCCTTAAAGGAAACCGACGCGTATCCGGCCGATGCTGAAGACGGGTATGGTTGGGAAAAGCTCTACATGGAAAGAGTTTGTCGTCACTACAGCGAAGACTTTGGGCTCGACACGCGCGTCGTCAGGTTTCATAACATCTTCGGCCCGCTTGGAACTTATGACGGCGGACGAGAGAAATCACCGGCCGCTATTTGCCGCAAGGTGGCACTCGCAAGCGATGGCGATGATATTGAAGTTTGGGGAGATGGTGAACAAACGCGGTCGTACTGCTACATTGACGACTGTGTCGAAGGAATATACCGCTTGATGCGTAGCAATCATCGCGAGCCGCTCAATCTGGGCCAGGACCGAATGATCTCGATCAATGAGTTGGTAGACATAGTTGCGAGAATCGCCGGTAAGAGGATCGGGAAGCGTTACGATTTAACCAAGCCGCAGGGAGTCAGGGGCCGCAACAGCGACAACACTCGCCTGCGCGAAGTGCTGGATTGGGAACCGGCGATTTCGTTGGAGGAAGGATTGGATCGTACCTACCATTGGATTGCCGCAGAGCTCGCAAAGTCGAGCCACAAAATGGTTTTAGCCGCAGATCTACGCAGATAAACGCTGAACGGCGTTCATCTTGATTATGTGCTTTTGGTGCTTCTTTGTGGCCTCGGTACATCTTGGGGCAATAAAATGCTTGAGGGCCGGCGCGTTCTGTTCATCTCATACAACGGCATGCTTGAACCGTTAGGGCAAACGCAGGTGTTGCCGTATCTTCGCGCCCTCGCAAAACGAGGTGTGAAGTTTACACTCCTCAGTTTTGAGAAGAGCAAGGCGTTTACTGCGGAAGGACAGCGTGATTGCGCCGAACTAAAGCAACAATTACTGGACCAGGGAATCGAATGGCATTGGCTGCGATATCACCAGCGGCCATCACTTCCGGCAACTTTCTTCGACGTGTTAGCGGGCATTCGTTACGCCAGTCGTTTGGTGCGGCAAAACAGAATTGAGTTAGTGCACGCGCGCTCTTACATACCCGCGACGATCGCCCTCGCTTTGAAGCGAAAGTTCGGGATCAAAATGATTTTTGACATTCGCGGCTTGATGGCTGAAGAGTATGTTGATGCCCGGCATTGGCCCAAGGGCGGCTTGCGGTATCGCGTTACGAAAGCAACAGAGCGGCGAATTCTTACAGCCACAGATGCCGCTGTTACGTTGACCGAGCGGATCTGGCCCATCATCAAAGAATGGGATGGCTTGAAGGGTCGTGACGTCCATCACGAAGTGATACCGTGCTGCGTGGATCTTTCTTTATTCAAATTCAACGAACAGGAGCGCGCGAGATTGCGCGCAGAGTTGGAGTTGGGTAATCGGTTCACGCTGGTTTACAGCGGCTCGCTCGACGGATGGTACTTGACCGAAGAGATGTGTGATTTCTTCGCGAGTGTCGTGCGGAAACGAAGTGACGCGCATCTTCTTTGGCTTACTACGGGGAGTCGTGAACGAGTGCGACAACTGATGAGCGCGCGTGGAATTAGTCAAGATCATTTTTCCATTCGCGCAGTTGCGCCCAGGGAGATGCCCTCGTATTT